>JAPYSD010000007.1 GCA_029936705.1 Croceicoccus sp.
AGTGCATGGTGATCTTCATCAACCAGCTGCGCATGAAGATCGGCGTGATGTACGGCAACCCCGAGACGACGACGGGCGGCAACGCGCTGAAGTTCTATGCCTCGGTCCGCCTCGACATCCGCCGCACCGGCCAGATCAAGGACCGCGACGATATCGTCGGCAACGCGACCCGCGTGAAGGTGGTGAAGAACAAGGTCGCCCCGCCGTTCAAGCAGGTCGAGTTCGACATTATGTACGGCGAAGGCATTTCGAAGATCGGCGAGATCCTGGACCTGGGTGTGAAGGCCGGACTGGTCGAGAAGTCGGGCGCCTGGTTCAGCTATGACAGCGTCCGCATCGGGCAGGGGCGTGAGAACGCGAAGACGTTCCTCAAGGAAAACCCCGAACTGCGTGAAAAGCTGGAAGCGGCGATTCGCGGCAAGACCGACAAGGTGGCCGAGGAAATGATGACCAATCCCGGCAACGACGACGACAGCGGCGACGAATAAGCCGTTTCTTGCCGGCATGAGATGGGGGCGGGGTTCATCCTCGCCCCTTTTCGTTTGCGCATTTTCACGGCGGCGAATGGGACGGAACGGGCTTTCGGTACGATGGCTTCTTGTCGAAGCGGCGTAGCTGTCCTAACTGCCGCGCATGACGTCGACCAATGATATCCGCTCCTCGTTCCTGAGCTACTTCGCCGGGAAGGCGCACGAGAAGGTCCATTCCGCGCCGCTCGTGCCGTACAACGATCCCACGCTGATGTTCGTGAACGCGGGCATGGTGCCGTTCAAGAACGTGTTCACCGGACTGGAAAAGCGCGAGATTCCGCGCGCCACCTCGTCGCAGAAATGCGTTCGTGCGGGCGGCAAGCACAACGATCTCGACAATGTCGGCTATACGGCGCGGCACCACACCTTTTTCGAGATGCTGGGCAATTTCTCGTTCGGGGACTACTTCAAGGAAGAAGCGATCCTGAATGCCTGGACGCTGCTGACGAAGGAGTGGGGCCTTGCGCCCGAAAAGCTGACCGCCACCGTCTATCATACCGATGACGAGGCGTTCGATCTCTGGCGCAAGATCGCGGGCCTGCCCGAGGATCGCATCATCCGCATCGCGACCAGCGACAATTTCTGGTCGATGGGCGATACCGGACCGTGTGGCCCCTGCAGCGAAATCTTCTACGACCACGGCGATCAGATCTGGGGCGGCCCCCCGGGATCGCCCGAGGAAGACGGCGATCGTTTCATCGAGATCTGGAACCTCGTGTTCATGCAGTTCGAGCAGCAGGCCGATGGCACGCGCCAGCCTCTGCCCAGTCCGTCGATCGATACCGGCATGGGGCTCGAGCGGATCTCCGCCGTCATGCAGGGCGTGCACGACAATTACGATATCGACACGTTCAAGGCGCTGATCGCGGCGTCGGAAAGCCTGACGGGCGTTGCCGCCGAGGGCGATGCCCGAGCCAGCCACCGCGTGATCGCTGACCATCTGCGTTCGACGGGCTTTCTCCTGGCCGATGGCGTGCTGCCGTCGAACGAGGGTCGCGGCTATGTGCTGCGCCGCATCATGCGCCGCGCCATGCGCCATGCGCATCTGCTGGGCGCAGCCGATCCGTTGATGCACCGGCTGGTGCCTTCGCTCGTGGCCGAGATGGGACAGGCCTATCCCGAACTCGCCCGCGCGCAGCCGCTGGTCGAGAAGGTGCTGGAGCGCGAGGAAACCCGTTTCCGCCAGACGCTGGAAAAGGGCCTGCGCCTGCTCGACGATGCCGCCGCCGACCTGGGTGCGGGGGATGAACTGCCGGGCGAAACCGCGTTCAAGCTCTACGACACCTATGGCTTTCCGTACGATCTGACCGAGGACGCGCTGCGTTCGCGCAAGATCACGGTCGACCGCGCCGGTTTCGACGCGGCGATGGACCAGCAGAAGGCTGCCGCACGCGCAGCGTGGAAAGGTTCCGGCGATGCCGCTTCGGGCGAAGTCTGGTTCGACATAGCCGAGCGCGAAGGTGCAACCGAGTTTACCGGCTACACCTCGACCGCGGGCGAGGGCACTGTCGTCGCGCTGATCGTCGATGGGGCCGAGACGCAGAGTGCGGATGCAGGGCAAGACGTGATCGTCCTGACCAACCAGACCCCGTTCTATGGCGAAAGCGGCGGGCAATCCGGTGATGCAGGCACGATCACTCGCCCCGATGGATTGAAGATCGCCGTCAGCGATACGAGCAAGCCGCTCGGCCGCCTCCACGCCCATCATGGCAAGGTGGAAGCGGGCGCGATCGCGGTGGGCGAGACGGTCCACATGGCCGTCGATGTCGAGCGCCGCGATGCAATCCGCGCGAATCATTCGGCCACGCACCTGCTGCACGCCGCGCTGCGCCACCGATTAGGCGGTCATGTGACGCAAAAGGGGTCGCTGGTGGCCGAGGACCGGCTGCGTTTCGACTTCTCGCACCCCAAGGCGCTGACCGAGGAGGACATCGCCGCGATCGAGGCCGAGGTGAACGCCGAAATTCGCCACAACGAGGCCGTCACCACGCGCCTCATGAGCCCCGATGAGGCCATCGAAGCCGGTGCAATGGCACTGTTTGGCGAGAAATATGGCGAGGAAGTGCGCGTATTGTCCATGGGCCGAGCGGGCAGCGACGCCCGCAACTACTCGGTCGAGCTATGCGGCGGCACGCATGTCGATGCGCTGGGCGATATCGGTGTTTTCCGCATCGTGTCGGAAAGCGCTGTCTCATCGGGCGTGCGCCGGGTGGAGGCGCTGACGGGTGAGGCGGCGCGCCAATGGCTGGTCGCCCGCGAAGATGCGCTGAAGGCGATTGCCGGTGCGATCAAGGCTTCGCCCGACGAGGCGCTGGACCGCGTTCAGGCCCTGATCGACGAGCGGCGCAAGCTGGACAAGGAACTGGCCGAGGCGCGCAAGGCACTCGCCCTGGCGGGTGCCGGCGGCGCGGGTGCGGCCTCTGCGCCTGCGGACGAGGAGGTTGGCGGGGTCAAGTTCTCGGGCCAGGTGCTCGACGGCATGAATCCCAAGGAACTGCGCGGCCTGTTGGACGAAGCGAAGAAACGCATGGTTTCGGGCGTCGCGGCGATCGTCGCGGTTAACGAGGGCCGCGCGGCAATCGCGGTGGCGGTGACCGATGACCTCACGCAGCGTTTCGATGCGGTCGCCCTGCTGCGCGAAGGCGTGGCAGCGCTTGGCGGCAAGGGTGGCGGCGGCCGGGCGGACATGGCGCAGGGCGGCGGTCCCGATGGTGCAAAGGCTGCCGATGCGCTGGCCGCGGTGAAGGCCGCGATGGCAGAAACCGTCGCCTGACCGAACGCCGAAGGCTGACGGCCTAAGCCTCGGTAGGCGAGGTCTTCAGCTTCGGCCGCTTGCTCAGCTCGCCCTCCAGCATCAGCTGGTCGCGGAACTCGTCGCGCTTTTCGTGGATCGAGGCGATGACCGGCCCCATCGCGACACCGACATTGACCAGCACCGCCTCGCTCAATTGCAGCGAGCTTTCCAGCGTTTCGGGCACGGCGTCGGTGGCACCGGCGCGATATAGCTCCGCCGCGTGGGCGGTGTCGCGCGCACGGGTCACGATCGGCACGTCGGGATAGCTGCTGCGCAGTTTCTTCACGAGCCGCACGGCCAGCACCGGTTCGTCCATCGTCAGGATGAAGGCATTCGCGCCCGACAGGTCGATGCGGTCCAGCGCTGGGCCGCGTGCGTCGGCATAGAGCAGCGGGTGCTGTTTCCGCCGGGCGATGTGGACCAGTTCGGGATCGGCATCGATCGCCAGGAACGGGCGGCCGTGCTTCATCATCATTTCTGCCACCAGCTGGCCCACGCGGCCATAGCCGATGATGATCGAGCGTTCCTGCGTTCCATCCTCGACCGATACCGGCGGGGCGGCATCGACGCGGCGGGCAACTGCCTTGCCGATCAGCGCAAGGATCGGGGTGATGGTCAGGCCGATGGCGGTGACGATCTGCCAGAACTGGGCGGTCTGGGGCTGGATCAACTGCGCGCTGGCGGCGGCGGCCATGACGATCAGGGTGGTTTCGGACGGGGCGGACATCAAGATGCCCGTTTCCACCGCGGTTCCGCGGCGTGCGCCCATCATGCGCAGCAGGACGCCGGTGACCAGCGCCTTGGCGGTCAGCACGCCGGCAACGGCGATCGCGATCGGCCCGATATTGGCGGCCACCACGCCCAGGTCGACGCCCATGCCCACGGTGATCAGGAAGATACCCAGCGCCAGGCCCTTGAACGGCGCGGTAATGCCCTCGACCTCGGTATGATATTCGGTCTCGGCGATCAGCAGGCCCGCGATCAGCGCGCCGACGATCGGCGACAGGCCCACCGCCGCGGTGGCGAGGCTGGCGATGATGACCACCAGCAGGCTGGCGGCGAGGAAGAGTTCAGGGCTTTTCGTCCGGGCGGCCTGCGCGAACAGGCGCGGCAGCATGAAGCGCCCGCCGATCATCAGGATCGCCACGGTCAGCGCGCCCATCCAGATGGTCGTCCATATCCCCTCCGTCCCGTCCGATGCCGCATAGGGCGCCATCGCGCCCAGCAGGAAGATAATGGGGACGATGGCGATATCCTCGAACAGCAGCATGGACAGAGCCGCCTTGCCGACCGGGGATTTCGTGCCGGATATCGGCAGCACCAGCGCGGTCGAGGACAACGCGAGCGCAAGGCCGAGGCCCAGGGCCCCGCTCCAATACTGGCCCATCACCATCAGCGCGAAGGCGACCAGCGCGGCCGATATGGTCAGTTCCAGCGCGCCCAGTCCGAAGACCAGTCGCCGCATGGACCACAAGCGATTGAAGCTCAGCTCGAGCCCGATGGTGAACAGCAGCAGGATGATCCCGAACTCGGCAAACGGTTCGAGCCCTTGCGGGTCGGTTATCGTGACATATTGCAGCCATGGATAATCAAACACCAGCCGGCCCAGGCCGAACGGTCCGACCGCCATGCCGACCAGGATGAACCCGATGATCGGCGTCACGCGGAACCGGGCGAAGACCGGGATGACGATGCCCGCCGCCCCCAGAATGACCAGTGCATCGGACAGGACGGGGGTTAGGTGCAGTTCACTCGCCATGCCCAGACGAATATGCAGCTATGCCGCGCGAGGGAAGGGGGCACGGCCCAACGCTGTTGATTTTCATGCAAGAACATTGGCGCCAAATGAAAACCCCGCCGGTGCGCGGTGGCACCGACGGGGTTCCCGTTCAGCCCGAAAGGCGGATTATTCCTCGACGGCCAGCAAGCCGCGGGCACGCAGCAGGGGATCGACCTGCGGATCCTTGCCCGTCAGCGCGCGGAACGCGTCGTTGTAGTCGATCGTCCCGCCGCGCGAGAGCACGGTATCGCGGAACTTCTGACCATTGGCGCGGGTCATGCCGCCATTGGCGTCGTACCATTCGCCGGTATTGGCCGACAGCATCTCGGTCCAGAGATAGGCGTAGTAGCCTGCCGCATAGCCGCTGGCCCAGATGTGCCGGAAATAGCTGGTCCGATAGCGCGGCGGCACGAGATCGGTGTGCAGGCCGGTATCGGCCAGCGCCTTCGCCTCGAACGCGTTCACGTCGGCGGGAATCTCGCCCGGGGGCAGATCGTGCCAGTCCATGTCGAGCATGGCGGCCGCCAGCGTCTCGCCCAGCGCATAGCCCTGGTCGAAGGTCTGCGATTCCTGCACCTTTTCCAGCAGTTCGAGCGGCATCGGCTCACCGGTCTGGTAGTGCTTGGCATAGTTCGCCAGCACCGTGGGTTCGACCGCCCATTTCTCGTTCGCCTGGCTGGGGAACTCGACGAAGTCGCGCGGGGTCGCGGTGCCCGACAGCGAGGGGTACTGCTGGTCGGCGAACATGCCGTGCAGCGCGTGGCCAAATTCGTGGAACATCGTCTCGACATTGTCGAAGCTGGCCAGCGCGGGCTCACCCTCGGCGGGCGGCGGGATGTTCAGCACGTTGTAGATCACCGGCTTTTCATCGAACAGGTGCGACTGGCCGACGAAGTTCGACATCCACGCGCCGCCGCGCTTGTTGTCGCGCTGGAACGGGTCGAAGTAGAACAGCGCCAGTTCGGACCCGTCATTGTCATACACGGTATAGACCGACACCGTGGGGTGCCAGACCGGCAGGTCGGTGCGCTTCTTGAAGGTCAGGCCGTAAAGCTTGTTGGCGGCGAAGAACACGCCGTCCTCGAGCACGCGGTTGATCTCGAAATAGGGCTTGGTCGCATTGTCATCCAGGTCGAACTTCTGCGCCCTGACCTTCGATGCGTAATAGTCCCAGTCCCACGGCTGGACGGTGAAGTTGCCGCCTTCCGCCTTGATCATCGCATTGATAGCGGCCGCATCCTCGGCCTGCGCCTTTGCGGTGGGGGCGGCCAGACCGTTCATGAACTCGATCGCGTTCGCGGGCGTTTCGGCCATGCGGTCGTACATCTGGTAGCTGGCGTAATCGGGCTCGCCGAACAGGGCGGCCTTTTGCGCGCGCAGGGTGGCGATTTCCTTGACCAGGCCGCGGGTGTCGTTCTCGCCGCCGCCGACGGTGCGGTTCCAGCTCTTCTCGAACAAAGCCTTGCGGGTCGCGCGATTGTCGAGCGAGGACAGCAGGGGCTGCTGCGTCGTGTTCTGCAGGGGGATGACGTACTGGCCGTCCAGCCCCCGCTCCGTCGCGGTGGTCGCGGCGGCGGTAATCTCGGCGTCCGACAGCCCGGCAAGCGCCGCGCGGTCGGACACGACCAGCGCCTCGTCCTTGGTCGCCTGCGTCAGGGTCTGCGAAAACTCGGTGCTGAGCGCGGACAGCCTGGTGTTGATGTCACGCAGCTGCGCCTTCGCCTCGGGCGAGAGTTCGGCACCGGCGTGGACGAAGCGCTCGTACGTCTTTTCGAGCAGCACGGCGTCTTCGGGCGTCATGCTCATCGCGGCGCGGTTGTCGTACACCGCCTTGACCCGCGCGAAGATCTTGTCGTTCAGGTAGAGCGCGTCGCTGTGCGCGGCGAGCTTGGGCGACAGTTCCGCGTCGATCGCGTCCAGCGTGTCGTTGGTGACCGTTCCCGTCATGACCGAGAACACGCTTTGCGCGCGGTCCAGCATGCGGCCGGTGCGCTGCAGCGCGACGATCGTGTTGGCAAAGGTCGGCGCATCGGGATTGTTGGCGATGGCCTGCCACTCGGCCTTTTCGATTTCCATGCCCTGTTCGATCGCGGGCTTGAAATCGCTGTCCTGGATGCGCGCGAAATCGGGCGCGTGGAAGGGCAGGGGCGAAGGCTGGGCAAAGACGCCGGTGCCTTGGGGGATTGCGGTTTGAACGGGTGCGCTTGTCGCCATGGGTTCATCCGTTGCGGTCGTGGTGCATGCGCCGAGCGTTGCGGCGCAAAGCGCCGTGCCGATCAGCAGGGCCGGTTTATACAAGAAATCTCTCCGAGAATATTACGTTCGGGGGGACGCGGCCTGATCGTCGCGCCAGAGCCGCGGGGGATCGACATGGGTCGAAAAGCTGCGGCCTTGCCGGCAGTATTACAAATTTCGGTCGCAAATGAAACCATTATGCGGCGACCGGTTCCGGACCGGCGCGCCGAACCGCACAAGGCGGTTAGCCCTATGCTTCGTCGGCGGGCTGTCCTGCCAGCCAGGCTTCCATGATCGTGCTGCCGCGGTTCACCACCGGCCGGCGGACCAGTTCGGAATGTGTGACTTCCAGCCGCCGGACCGTGATATCGGGGCCGGTCAGCACGCCGCTCCAGCCCGAAAGGCGGTCGGGATTGTTGAGGAGGTCGGTGGGATGCATCTTCTCGGCCGCGAGCAGCAGGGTGGAAGCGGTTCGCCTGGTGTAGCGCAGGGTGGTCGCCGCACGTACGAGGCTGCCGACGAAGCGGGGGTTCTCGCTCGTGATGAATTCGGGGATGTATTTCGGGCGGAAGCGGCCCAGCGTCTTGGGAAACCAGAAGCAGAGCGAGCGCGCCAGCCTGCGCGCAGCATGGTCCAGCCCGTGGGTGCGGAATGCCTGCCACAGCTCGTCGCGCATCCAGGCGGTCCATTGGGTCGGCGAGGCGCTGCAATGCGCGATCTGCGCGTCGACGATGACCAGCCGCGTATCGCGGCCGCGCCGCTCAAGCTCGCGCGCAAGCGCGTAGGCCATGACGCCGCCAAAGGAATAGCCGAGCAAGGTCACCGGTCCTTCGGGCTGCTCGCTTTCTATCAGCGGGACCAGCACGTCCACCAGCGTCTCGATCCGTGGTGCCCGGATCATGGCCTCCGCCTGCGGCAGGGCGTGCAGCATGATCAGGTGGCGATGGGCCAGCAGGGGCTTCAGGCTGTCATAGTCCGTGTCGGTACCGCGAATGCCGGGGGCCACGAAGATCGGCTCGCCATCGGGATTGCCCTCGCGCGTCAGCAGCACGTCGCGGTGCCGTTCATGGCTGAGCGCGGTCGCCAGCGCGGCAGGGGTCGAGTGATGGGTCAGCAGATTGACCGGAATGGGCCGGTCGAGGATTTCTTCCAGTGTCAGCGCGATGTCGACGCACATCAGCGAATCGCCGCCGACCGCGAAGAAATCCTCGTCACTTGCGAACGGACCGCGAGACAGGGCTTCACCGAACAGGCGCGCGATCGTGTCTGCCACCTTTGCGTCGCCATCCGGCGCGGCGGGGTTTGCAGAGGCCGCATCCTGCACCACGACATCGTGGCCCAGCTGCGAACCCAGGCGTTTCAGCGCGGCCCGGTCGATCTTGCCGTTCGGCAGGCGCGGGATGGCATCGACCCACACGATCCGGTGCGGCAGCATGCTGGCCGGCAGGCGCTGGCGCAAGGCGGTCAACACGCCCGCGTCGTCGGCCGCGCCATCCCCGACCGAGGCGAAAGCGATCAGCCGAAGATCGCCGTCCTCGACCGGCTGGATGACGCTGCCCGCATCCGCGATACCCTCCATCGCCGCCATGGCGTCGTCGATCTCGGCCAATTCAACGCGGTGGCCGCGCAGTTTGACCTGGTCGTCGATCCGGCCCAGGAATTCGAGCCGACCCGCCGGGCCGATGCGGCCGAGATCGCCGGTGCGATAGACGCGCGAAGCGCTGAACCGGTCGAAAACGAAACGCGCGTCCGTCATCGCCCGGTCGCCGACATAGCCATGGGCGAGGACCGGTCCGCCGATGCAGATCTCGCCGGTCTCTCCGCTGCCGACCGGCTCACCCGTTTCCATGTCTCGGATGTGAAGCCGCGCGCCCGCGACGGGCACGCCAAGGTCCGGCAGCTCGGCCGATCCGCGATGAATGGCCGCGATGGTGGTGCAGATCGATGCCTCGGTCGGGCCGTAGTGGTTGTAGATCCGCTCCGCCCGGCAGGCGGCGAAGATCTCGTCCGCGATGTCGCGGGTCAGCACTTCGCCGCCGCTGTTGATCGCCCTGACCGTATCGGGAATGGCATCGGCGCGGGCCAGTTGCCGCAGCGCGGTGGGCACGCCCTGCAGCAGGGTCGGGTGCTCGTCCGCGGTGAACGGTTCCAGCGCGTCATCCTTCAGCACGATCGCCCCGCCACAGGCGAGCGGTGCGAATATCTCGAACACCGAGGGATCGAAGGAGATCGACGTGACCGCCGCCACGCGGTCGAGTTCGCCGTCCCGGAAATGGCGGATCGAACCGGCGATGTAGAAGCTGGCATTATGGCCCAGCAGCACGCCCTTGGGCTTGCCGGTCGAACCGGAGGTGTAGAAAATGTAGGCAGGATCGTCGGGGCGGGTGGGCACCGGCGGCGCTTCCTCGCGCTCGTCGATCGTGGATGGATCGACAAGGACGCCTTCGAAGCCTTGCGGAGCGAAGGACGGATCGGAAGTAATCAGGCTCCGCGAGCCACTGTCCTTCAGCATGAAGGCGGTGCGGTCTTCGGGCTGGGCAATGTCGATCGGAACATAGACGCTGCCGGCCTTCATCGCCCCGATCATCGCCGCGACCAGGTCGATGGAACGCGGCATGGCGATCGCGACCCGCGCGCTCTGGCCCAGTCCGGCATCGATCAGCGCATGGGCGAAACCATTCGAGCGCCGGTCGAGTTCGGCATAGCTGATCGCCTCGCCCCTGCGGATGATGGCGGTCGCATCGGGCGTGCGTTGCACCTGCGCGGCGAACATGGCGTCGAGGCGAATCGGGCTCGACCAAGGTATTGCGGGGGACATGCCGCCGTTACGTGACGTGAATTCGACTTGCGCGTTCACGCTCTCAACCGGCTTTTGCCCGGCGGTCCGCCAGCAGCAGTTCCCGCTCTCCATCGGTTCCGTGCCGCGCGACATAGGCGGCGCGAAAACGCTGGTCACCCAGCATGAAGGGAGCATCCGCCAGCGCCATGAAGCGAACAGCAAGGCTGATCACGGGCGCGTTCAGCGGACGAAAATCCGGGTTGTGAATGCCGCTTTCCTCGCAGCCGGGGAAGAACTGGCCGATCATCAGGCCGGATTCGACGTAGTCAGGCTTGAGCCGTCGCTGCACCCGTTCGATCATGGCGGTGTCTTCCGGTCCTTCCAGGGCGGAAAACGTCACCACGAAGGCGCGCAGCATCGGCGGGATACCGGATCCCTGGCCCCATGCCAGAAACTCGCCCCGCACCTGGGCCATGATCTCGCCGATGCGGGTTTCCTGGCCCGATTGCGCATCGCAGTCGGCAAAGCGGATGCCGCCCGTGGCCGATCCCTGCCGCGCGAAAGGACAGATCGGACCAGAGCGGCCAAGATCGGGATGGATGCTGGTAAGGTGACGCGACACGAAGCAGGCCATCTTGCCCATGGCATCATGCGCGGGGCCGCGTTCGTCGGACTCCGCGATTTCGCGTACGGTTCTGAACGGCGAAATAGCCGCGGGTTTGACCGGAATCCGCGAATGAATCGTCACTGCTAATCGACCCTTGGTCCTGCTGGGCGGCTTGGAGAGGTAATGGCAAACCGGTTGCCACGTGCCTGTTTCACCGCTGAACGAACCCGATGGTAATCGATCCGACGCATTTTTGCGCTTGCGCATTCGGGGTGTCCCAAAGCTAGCCAGAAAGGTGTTTCCATCGAAGGGATTAGGTAGTCGCCGACTGTGGACAAGGACGCCGTTTGGGTCCGGCCGCTCCCGGGGCGGCAAACCGGGATCGATTCCCGTTCATGGCGCGCGCCGTGGCTGGCGGATTGAACTCGCCGCACCGACTTGTCAGAAAGTATCCATGGAACAGATGCTGACGCTCTACGGCTTGCCGCACTCGCTCTACACCGCCAAGGCCCGCGCCTATCTGCGCAAGCAGGGCATCGCCTATGTCGAGGTGCCGCCCTCGGATCGGCGCTTTGCCGATCATGTCGTGCCGATCATCGGGCGCGGGATCGTTCCGGTCGTCGAACTGCCCGATGGCACGATCATCCAGGACACCGTGGATATCATCGACCATTTCGAGCGGACCGGGCCGGTGAAATGGTCGGCCTATCCCGCTGATCCGGTCATCCGGTCGCTTGCGCATCTGTTCGAACTCTATGCCGTCGTGGGGCTGACCCGGCATGCGATGCATTATCGGTGGAGCTATCTGAAGGACCAGGAAAAATTCCTGACACTGGCCTTCGCGTCCGGCGGCGACGAGGCGGGGGCGCAGGCCGTGATGGGCCGCATGCAGTCCTATCTGCCGATGCTGGGCGTCAACGAGGATACGATCCCGAAGATCGAGCAGAGCTTCGAGGAATTGCTGGACGCGCTGGATGCGCATCTCGCGCGCCATGGCTATCTGCTGGGCAGCCAGCCCTCGATCGGTGATTATGCGTTGTTCGGTCCGCTCTATGCCCACTTGGGGCGTGACCCTGTTCCCCTGGCGAAGATGCAGACGCGCGCACCCCGCGTCTTTCGTTGGACCGAGAGGATGCACGCGCCCGATCTCGACCTGGTAGAGTACGAGGATCGGGGCGGCGGTTTTGCCCGTCCGGAAGAATTGCTGGGAACGCTAGGGCCGGTGTTGAGCCAGATCGCCGAGGAGATCCTGCCCGATCTGCGCGACCGACTGGCGTTTTTGCGCGGCTACGTCGCGGAAGGAAAGGCCGAGCCCGGCACGCCGGTTACCGCTAAGCCGCACCAGCGGATCATCGGCGAGGTCGAGACGAGCTTCCGCGGCGTCCCCTATCGCGGCGGGGTGCAGCCTTACGTCTTCTTCCTGTGGCAACGCCTGATCGCTGCCGCCGAAACGCCCGAGGTGATCGAGGTCTTCAAAAACCATGGCCTCGATCCGCTGGTCGATTGCGAATTGCCCATTCGCGTCGAGCGGCGCGACCATGTCGAGATGTGGGGATAAGGACCGGCTGCACGGCAGCAAGGCCCGCCGAAGTGCCCGCCGTTCGCGGCGCGGGCGGCGCATTTCGCATTGGCAGCTAAAGGAAATTGGTCGGGGAGAGAGGATTCGAACCTCCGGCCCCTGCCTCCCGAAGACAGTGCTCTACCAGGCTGAGCTACTCCCCGACCGGACGCGCCCGACATGCGGGCGGTGAGGCAGAGGCGCGCCTATAGGCGGGACCGGCGGGGCTGGCAAGCGGGCAATTTGCAAGTTTTCGTCCACATGCTGCCGCACAGGCTTTCCACAGGGTTTTGCCGGCAAGGGCAGGGCGATCTTCTCGACCGGCTCTGTGCAAAGGCGCGCCATCGGTTATGGTCGCGGCCATGGCTACCCAGGCAGACATCGCAGCTTCGCCGGCCCCTTCGGCCGCGCATTACGAGGACCAGTACCTCGCCCTCATGCGGCGGGTGTGGGAGCAGGGGAGCGAGCGGCGCGACCGGACCGGGGTGGGCACCCGCTCGCTGTTCGGCGAGACGATGCGATTCGACCTGTCCGGCGGCGCCATGCCGCTGATCACCACGAAGCGCGTCTATTGGAAGACGGCGACCCGCGAATTGCTGTGGTTCCTGACCGGGGACACCAATATCCGCTCGTTGGTGCAGCAGCGGGCGGGCATCTGGACCGACTGGCCGCTTGCGAAATACCGGGCCGCGACGGGCGAGGAGATCGGCATGGACGCATTCTCTGACCGCATCGCCGCGGACGAATCGTTTGCCGCCCTGTGGGGCGAACTGGGTCCGGTCTATGGCAAGCAGTGGGTGGACTGGCCGGTATATCTGCCGGCTGGCGATGGGCTTTATAAGAAGGGCGAGGGGATCAACCAGGTCGCGGAGCTGGTGGACAGCCTGAAGAATAACCCCGGCAGCCGCCGTCACATCCTGGAAGGCTGGAACGTGGCGGAGCTGGACCAGATGGCGCTGCCGCCCTGTCACAAGACCTATCAGTTTCATGTCGCCGACGGGAAGCTGAATGGGCTGATGTTCCAGCGTAGCTGCGACATCGCGCTGGGTTTGCCCTTCAACCTGTGGTCGGCGGCGCTGCTGCAGGTGATGCTGGCGCAGCAGGTCGGGCTGGAGCCGGGCGCGTTCACCTGGATGGGCGGCGACGTGCATCTCTATCTGAATCACGCCGAGCTGGTGGAGGAGCAGCTGACGCGCACGCCGCAAGGTTCGCCACGGCTGTCGATTCTTCGCAGACCGGATTCGATATTCGACTACCGGATCGAGGATTTCGCGGTGGAGGGCTATGCTCCGCAGGCGCATATCGCCGCGCCCGTCGCGGTGTGAAACTCCGCTATCCGGCAAGTTTTTCGGCTTCGTCATTTTTCTGTTTTGAAAGCCGTTGACAGGGCCGAATGGCTGCCCTAGTTGCGCGGCTCCCAAGGGGCGCACGCCTCCACGGACTGCCCCTTACAAGGCATACGCGGGTGTAGCTCAGTTGGTTAGAGCGCCGGCCTGTCACGCCGGAGGTCGCGGGTTCGAGCCCCGTCACTCGCGCCACCTTGGGAACCTCTCAAAGCATTGAGAACAATGGCTTCGGGCCGGCAGAAATGTCGGCCCGGAAGTCGTTTCGCCTTGGTGAAATCGCCGGGCGTTCAGCGCCAGCGGCCGGTTTCCATCCAGATCAGGAAACGCTTCAGCGGAAGCAGCCAGATCACGCCCAGGACGAGCCATACGGGCACCTGCAGCAGCACGGGCCAGCGCGAGATCGGATCGACCAGCGTGACCGCGATGATCGCATAGATCATCAGCCCCAGCAGCAGCAGGAGAATCCCGAACGGCTTGCGCCAGGTGGGTTGCCAGTCGTGCTTGCTCATCCCGCCGTCACCAGGCCAAAAGGACCGAACATGCGCTGCGGCGTGATGACCGCGGCAAGGGGGCGGTCATGCGCCTCGACCGGAAGCGCGGGCAGTTCCTGAACATCCCAGGCAAGGCCGATGGCCAGCGTGTCCGGATGATCGGCCAGCCAGCGATCGTAATGACCGCCTCCCTGGCCAAGCCGGGCACCACTGGCCGTGAAACCCAGCAAGGGCACGATCAGCACGTCGGGCTCAACGGTTTCGGCATCGCGCGCGGGTTGGAGCGCGCCATAGGGGCCGACTTCGAGATCGCCGTCACCCCAGGGATCCGTCCACAGCGCGAACTCCATCGGCTCGTCCCCGTCGGAAAAGCGGGGAAGGGCAAGCCTGTGACCGGCCTCGGCAAAGAAGCGTGCATAGCCGCCGGTGGGCGCCTCGCCGATGGTGGGGTGATAGAGGCCGATCGCCGCGCCTGCCGGAATCAGCGCCGCAATGGGCGCGGGCGGGCGGCGAAAGAGCAGGCCGCGTACCGATTCGGGCAGGGTTGCGACATGATCCAGCCGCGCCTTGCGCAGGTTCTTGCGAAGATTGCGCTTGGCTTCCAATTCAAACCCCACATCCGCGGTAAAAGAGTGACGGGCCCACCATGGGTCGTTTGCCGTGTGAAATCCTCTGACGCCTCAAGCATCAGGTGGGGGCCGATTGCCCCGGCCCACGAGCCGGGACAGGGTCAGCCCCCTAGGATTGTTTATAGCCTCAGGGATGTTCTGTCGGCTCGTGCCGGGCAGAACCCGTCGCCCCTCATTTAGGCGTGGTGGTCGCCGCCCTCAAGATGCCGCGCGATATTTTCGATGCGCTGGGTCAATGATTCCACCCGGTTGGACAGGGCTTCGCGCAAATGTTTGTCGATCGCGGGTTGCGGCCGGTCGGGCGCGCTGCGCAGGCTGTCCAGCTCGTCGGCCAGCATCAGCGCGGCGAACAGCAGCATGCGCGGCTCCGACATCTCGACCGCGCCGGCGGCGCGCGCCTTGCCGTCGATCATGCGCCCCAGCGCGGTGATGTGCGCTTCCTCGCCCTTGCGGCATGACACGGTGAAGCGCCGCCCGGCGATTTCAAGCTTCAGGTTGCTGTGTGCCATCGGTGCGTCTTAACCGCCGCCGTCCATGTCCGCCAGCAGCGCGTCGATCTGTCCCAGCGCGTCGCCGACCGTGTCGCGCAGGGCCGCGTTCTCGATCTTCAGCTTCAGGTTCTCGGTATCGACGGGCGGGCGCAGGGTCGCCGCGCGCTCCAGCCGCGACAGCGCAGCCTCGAGCGCGCCGAACGCGCGGTCAAGCTGGTCGTCCTGCGATGCGGCGGCATCGCCCAGCATGGCGGCATCGGCATACAGGCGGTGCGGATCGGCCTTGGCCATGACGCTTCTCCATCCGGCGGCGGCCCTGCGCCCGAAACGGGGCAGGGACAATTCCTCATCCGGTTCAACAGGAAACAAGGTTAATTCATCGGAACGCGGCGGTAAAGTTGCGCGCGCGTCCCGTGCTAGGGCAGCGTCCGCGCGCCGAATACAAAAGCTTTGCGTCCGGCTGGTCGAAACGGGCGGCAGGGCGGGGCAGCCTTGACGCGCAAGGGCGTGCGTCCCATTGCACGCGCGCACGCCGAATCGTCCGCCATCCATCGGTCGTTCGGCCCTATGAATGGGAAGGTCCGGATTACCCCTATGAGCACCGACACCACCGTTGCAGATTCCCGCGTAACTTCCATGGCGAATGCCATCCGTGCGCTGAGCATGGACGCGGTCCAGGCCGCCAATTCGGGCCACCCCGGCATGCCGATGGGCATGGCCGAAGTGGCGACGGTGCTGTGGAGCGAATATCTGAAGTTCGATCCGTCCGCGCCCGACTGGATGGACCGCGACCGGTTCGTGCTGTCGGCGGGCCACGGCTCGATGCTGGTCTATTCGCTGCTGCACCTGTCGGGCTATGCCAATCCCACGATGGACGAGATTAGCCGGTTCCGCCAGCTGGGCAGCCCCTGCGCCGGTCACCCCGAGAATTTCCTGCTGCCGGGGATCGAGTGCACCACCGGCCCGCTGGGCCAGGGCCTGGCGATGGCGGTCGGCATGGCGCTGGCGGAACGGCACCTCAACGCGAAGTTCGGCGACGAGCTGGTCGATCACCGCACCTGGGTGATCGCGGGCGACGGCTGCCTGATGGAAGGCGTGAACCACGAGGCGATCGGGCTTGCCGGGCATCTCGGCCTGGGCCAGCTGACCGTGTTCTGGGATGACAACAACATCACCATCGACGGCCCCGTCGGCCTGTCCTCGAGCGAGGACATCCTGCTGCGTTACCAGGCGGCGAAGTGGCACACGGTGCGCTGCGACGGGCACGATCCGGAATCGATCCGCGCGGCGATCGACGCGGCCATGGCCGATCCGCGCCCCTCGCTGATCGCGTGCAAGACGGTCATCGGCAAGGGCGCCCCCAACAAGCAGGGCACCAGCGCGGTGCACGGTGCGGCGCTGGGTGCGGACGAGGTTGCCGCCGCGCGCAAGGAAATCGGCTGGACGGCCGAGCCCTTCACCGTGCCTGACGAGATCCTGGCCGACTGGCGCAAGACCGGCGAGCGCGGCAAGACCGCCCATGCCGAGTGGAACAAGCGGCTGGAAAACGCCCCCAATCGCGGCGACTGGGAACAGCACATGATGCCCGTCGGCGATCTGGCCAGCGCGGCGCTGGAAGACTTCATGACCGGCTTTGCCAGGGAACCCAAGACCATCGCCAGCCGCAAGGCGAGCGAGATGGCGCTGGGCCCGCTGACCGAGAAGCTGGCCAGCCTGGTCGGCGGTTCGGCCGATCTGACGGGGTCGAACAACACCAAGACCAAGTTCACCGATCCGCTGACCGCGGACAATTATGCCGGGCGCTATGTCTATTACGGCATTCGCGAATTCGGCATGGCCTGCGCGATGAACGGCATGGCGCTGCACGGCGGCGTGGTGCCCTATGGCGGCACGTTCCTGATCTTCAGCGACTATGCGCGCAACGCGATCCGGCTGGCCGCGCTGCAGCAGACGCGGGTGGTGTTCGTGATGACCCACGATTCGATCGGGCTGGGCGAGGATGGACCCACCCACCAGCCGATCGAGCAGGTGATGAGCCTGCGCCTGATCCCCAACCTCAACGTGTTCCGCCCTGCCGACATCATCGAGACCGCCGAATGCTGGGCGCTGTCGCTGGAATCCGAGGACACGCCATCGGTGCTGGCGCTGACGCGGCAGAACCTGCCGCAGCTGCGCGGCGCCAACATGGCGGACAGCGGGGACGAAAACTGGACGCGCGTGTCGAACAAGTCGGCGCGCGGCGGCTATCGCCTGAAATCGGCCGAGGCGGAGCGCAAGGTGATCCTGATGGCATCGGGATCCGAAGTGCACCTGGCCGTGGAAGCGGCGAAGATGCTGGAAGCCGACGGGATCGGCGCCGATGTCCTTTCGATGCCCTGCCTCGACCTGTTCGAGCAGCAGGACGCTGCCTATAAGGAGGACCTGCTGCCCGAGGTTAATCCCTCGGAGATATTGCGGGTATCCATCGAGGCGGGTGTCACGCAGGGCTGGGAACGCTACACGATGGCGCGCGGGCTGAATATCGGGATCGACCGTTTCGGCGCCTCGGGTCCCGCGGAAGATCTTTTCGAGCGCTTCGGCTTTACGCCCGAGGCGGTCACCGCCAGGATCAAGGATGCACTGGCCGGGAACTGAGTTTCCCGGTCCCATAAGAAAACGAAGGCATTACAGGAGCATAATTCTATGGCGACCAAGGTTGCGATCAACGGTTTCGGACGTATCGGGCGCCTTGTCGCGCGCGCCTTGTTGGAGCGTGACGACCACGACCTGGAACTGGTCGCCATCAACGACCTGGCCGATGCCAAGGCGAATGCCCTGCTGTTCCACTATGATTCCACACATGGCCGCTTTCCCGGCACGGTCGAGGCGGGCGATGACAGCATCACCGTCAACGGCAAGAAGATCGCCGTCACTGCAGAGCGTGATCCCGGCAATCTGCCGCATGCCGCGATGGGCGTCGAACTGGTGCTGGAATGCACCGGCTTCTTCCAGTCGAAGGAATCGGCCAGCCCGCACCTGACCGCCGGCGCCAAGCGCGTGCTGATCTCGGCCCCGGCGACGGGCGTGGACCAGACCGTCGTGTTTGGCGTGAACCAGGACGTGCTGACCGCCGAGGACATCGTCGTGTCGAACGCCAGCTGCACCACCAACTGCCTGGCCCCGGTCGCCAAGGTGCTGAACGATGCGTTCGGGATCGAGCGCGGCTTCATGACCACGATCCACAGCTATACCAACGACCAGCGCATGCTGGACCAGATGCACAAGGACATGCGCCGTGCGCGTGCCGGTGCGACCAACATGATCCCCACCACTACGGGTGCGGCGCGTGCGGTCGGCCTGGTGCTGCCCGAACTGAACGGCAAGCTCGACGGTTCGTCGGTGCGCGTTCCCACGCCCAACGTGTCGCTGGTCGACTTGGTGTTCGTGCCCAAGAAGGACATCACCAAGGACGCCATCAACGAGGCGCTTAAGGCCGCCTCGGAAGGCGCGATGAAGGGCGTGCTCGCCTATACGGACGAGCCGCTGGTGTCGTCGGACTTCAACCACTACCCCGCAAGCTCGACGGTCGACAGCCTCGAAACCTCGGTGCTCGAAGGCAAGCTGGGCCGCGTCGTCAGCTGGTACGACAACGAATGGGGCTTCTCGAACCGTATGATCGACACCGCCGGAGTGATGGCGAAGTTCATCTGAGGCGGATCGGAGGCCGGTGGGCATGAGCAGTGGGCGATTGGCCGGGATTGCAAGGCACGATCGTCCGCGCGGCCCCATTGAAACCGTCAGCGAAGTCGACGTGACCGTCCGCGAGGGCGTGCACGGCGACTATCGCGGGGCGATGAAGCCCGATGGACACCGCAAGCGGCAGATCTCGCTGATCGCAGCAGAGGACTGGGCGGCGGCGCTGGCCGACCTCGACCTCGAGCCGGGGGCGATCCCCTGGTCGGAGCGGCGCGTCAACCTGCTCGTGGAAGGGATTGCCCTGCCGCGGCGCGAAGGCGCGCGGATACATGTCGGCGACACCCTGGTCATCGAGGCGGCGCGGGAATGCGATCCCTGCAGCCGCATGGAAGAAATTCACCCCGGATTGAAGGCTGCCCTCACGCCCGACTGGCGCGGGGGTGTTCTCGGCCGCGTGCTTGTCGAGGGCACGATCCGCGTGGGCGATACGATAAGGATTGAGGAATGACCGCTTTCAAGACGCTGGACGATATCGGCGATGGCGCAGGCAGCCTGGCGGGCAAGGTCGCGCTGGTGCGCGTCGACCTGAACCTGCCGATGAACGGAGGGCAGGTGACGGACAAGACCCGCATCACCGCCTCTGCACCGACCATCCTGGAGCTGGCGGATGCGGGCGCGAAAGTGCTGCTGCTGGCGCATTTCGGCCGCCCCAAGGGTGCGCGCAGTTCGACGCAGAGCCTGTCGATGGTGGTCGACGCGGTGCAGGACGTGCTGGGCCGCGAGGTCATGTTCGTCCCCGAAGTCGCGGGCGAGGTGGTCGCGCAATCGGTTGGCATAATGCGGGACGGCGACATCGCGATCCTGGAAAACACGCGCTTCTGGCCGGGCGAGGAGAAGAACGACCCCGAATTCGCGGCAGCCATCGCGGCGAACGGCGATTTTTATGTGAACGACGCGTTCTCCGCCGCGCACCGCGCCCATGCCAGCACCGAGGGGCTGACGAAGCTGCTGCCCTCATACGCGGGCCGCGCGATGCAGAAGGAGCTGGAAGCGCTCGACAAGGCGCTGGGCTCTCCGGAAAAGCCGGTGGCGGCGGTGGTCGGCGGGGCCAAGGTCTCGTCCAAGCTGGCGGTGCTGGAACACCTGGTGGGGCAGGTCGATCACCTGATCATCGGCGGCGGCATGGCGAACACCTTTCTGGCCGCGCGCGGGGTCGATGTCGGCAAGTCGCTGTGCGAGCACGAGCTGACCGGGACGGTCGAGAAGATCATGGATGCCGCCGACGCGTCGGGCTGCACCGTGCACCTGCCCTATGACGTGGTGGTGTCCAGGGAATTCGCCGCCAATCCGGCCAGCCTGCGCACCTGCAACGTGCACGAGGTAGCCGGGGACGAGATGATCCTGGACGTAGGGCCGCAGGCGGTGGAGGCGCTGGGCGACGTGCTCAAGACCTGCCGTACGCTGGTCTGGAACGGTCCGATGGGCGCGTTCGAGACGCAGCCCTTCGACGAGGCGACGGTCAAGCTGGCGCGCATCGCCGCGGCGCTGACGACCGAGGGTTCGCTGGTATCGGTGGCGGGCGGCGGCGACACGGTGGCCGCGCTCAACCACGCCGGGGTGGCGGATCAATTTTCTTATATTTCAACGGCTGGCGGTGCTTTCCTCGAATGGATGGAAGGCAAGGAACTGCCCGGCGTTGCGGCACTGACGCGCTAAGCCCCGCGGGGCGTACTGGATTAGCGTACGACTATTGGATTTAAGGGAGGAATTCACGATGGATATGAAGAAGCAGATTGCCGAGGGTAAGGGCTTTATCGCCGCGCTGGACCAATCGGGCGGTTCCACGCCCAAGGCGCTGCGCGGCTATGGCGTCGAGGACCACGAATGGTCGGGCGACGACGAGATGTTCGGCAAGATCCACGAGATGCGCAGCCGCATCATCACCTCGCCCTGCTTTTCCAACGGCAAGGTGATCGGCGCGATCCTGTTCGAAAAGACGATGGACGGCAGCGTCGAGGGCAAGCCGACCCCGCAGGCGCTGATCGACCGTGGCATCGTGCCCTTCATCAAGATCGACAAGGGGCTGGAGGACGAGGCGAACGGCGTCCAGCTGATGAAGCCGATGCCGGATCTCGACGCGCTGCTGAAGCGGGCGAAGGGCCTGAACGTGTTCGGCACCAAGGAGCGTTCGGTCATCAACGAGGCCAACGCCGAGGGCATCGCCGCCATCGTCAAGCAGCAGTTCGAGGTCGGCATGCAGGTGCTGAGCCACGGTCTGGTGCCGATGCTTGAGCCCGAATATTCGATCAAGGCCGAGGGCCGCGCCGAGGGCGAGAAGATCCTGAAGGACGAGATCCTCAAGCTTCTGCCCACCGTGCCCGAGGGTGAGCAGATCATGCTCAAGCTCTCCATCCCGGTCGAGGCTGGCCTTTACGCCGAACTGATCGCCCACCCCAAGGTCCTGGCCGTGGTGGCGCTTTCGGGCGGCTACAGCACCGAGGAAGCCTGCGAGCACCTGGCCAAGAACAAGGGCATGATCGCTAGCTTCAGCCGCGGCCTGCTGCAGGACCTGCGCGCAACGCAGAGCGACGACGAATTCGACGGCACGCTGTCCGCGGCAATCGACCAGATCCACGCCGCCAGCATCGCCTGACCTTTCCGACGCTAACTTGGAAAGGGGGCGCTTCCCGGGTGGGAGGCGCCCCTTTTT
>JAPYSD010000420.1 GCA_029936705.1 Croceicoccus sp.
CCATGCGGATCGCGCATCGCGGTAACGGTCGATCCGGCCCCTTCGCCGGAGGCGCTGGAAGCAGCGGTCGGCGCATTGGGCGCGCGGCGGCAGGCGGAACTGGCGGTGCCGGTGGCGGGTGGCGCGTTCCGGCGGCTCTATCGGCCCGAACTGCGCATCGTGGCGATCGGCACGGGGCCGGAACTGGCGGCGTTCGAACAGCTGGCAGGCCTTCACGGCGCAATCGTCGAGGCGGTGCGACCCTTTGGCGAGGAGGCCGGTTGCGGCGTCGCGCAGGGCCTGTCGCTGGGTGCCGCGCCCGATCTGCCGCTCGACCGCTGGAGCGCGGTGGTGGTGCTGTTCCACGACCATGAATGGGAACGCGCGATCATACCCTGGGCCGTGGCGAGCGACGCGTTCTATATCGGCGCGCAGGGCGGCGCGCTGACGCGCGAGACACGGCTGGCGCATCTGGCTTCGCTGGGGCTGGCAGAACAAGCGCAGGGTCGCCTGCACGGGCCGGTGGGGCTGATTCCCAAGGCGCGCGATCCGGCGGTGCTGGCGCTGTCGGTGCTGGCCGAGATCGTTGCGGCGTATGAAGCGGCGGGCGAATGATCGCGGCACGGCGCGTGTTCGTCGCCACGCTGGCCGCCGGGCTGGCACGGCGCTTCGGAGGCGACAAGCTGGCGCAGCCCTATGGCCGCGGCACCGTGCTGGAAGCCGCGCTTGCGCCATTGGACGCGTTCGGCTGGCTGGGGCGCATCATCGTCGTGCAGGAGGGCTGCGCCGCGCCCGGTTCCGTGATCGTCAAACGCGCACCGGAACGCGGGATGGGCCATTCGCTGGCACTGGCGGCACGCGCGGCGCAGGACGTAGGCGCGGAGTTTCTGCTGGTGACGCTGGGCGACATGCCGCAGATCAGCGCTGCCAGCCTTGGCCGCTTGCTGGAAGCCTGCCCCGACCGCGACGATGCGCTGGCGTCGCTGGTTGTAAAGGGCGCCTTGCCCGGCCCGCCCGCCGTTTTCGGCAAGTCGCTGTTCAGCCAGCTTGGGGTAGAGGGCGCCGACAAGGGGGCGCGCGACCTGCTGCGCGATCCCGCCAATCGGCCCGTGTTCGTCGATCTTCCCGCTGGCGAGGCGGCGGACATCGACACGCCCGCCGATCTTGAACATCTGCGCAGGCAGCACGATTAGGCCCGGCCTGTCACGCATTGGTAAGAATTTCGACATAGCGGAACCTTCATGACCCAGATCGCACGCACGCAACTCGACCGCCGCCGTTTTCTGGCCGCCACCAGCGCCTTTGCCGGGCTGGCGGCTAGCGGATGCACCACCAGCCATTCCGGGCCGCAGGCGCCGCGCGCGCTGGTCTATGGCCAGCTGGTCAAGGACCCGAACGGCGTGCTCGACCTGCCGCAGGGCTTTGCCTACCAGGTGGTCAGCAGGCTGGGCGACGCGATGGACGATGGCGGCACCGTGCCCGACCGCGCCGACGGCATGGGCTGCTTCGCGCTGCCCGATGGCCGCATCGCGCTGGTCCGCAATCACGAGCTGAAGCCCGACCACGACGCGGGCGGCGTACTGCCCAGCGGGTTCGCGCGCGGCAAGGATGGCAAGGTGCTGCCGGGCGGCACCACGACGCTGGTGCTGAATCCCGAAACGCTGGCGGTGGAACAGCAGTATCGCTCCCTCGCGGGCACGATCCGCAATTGCGCGGGCGGCACGACGCCGTGGGGCAGCTGGCTGACCTGCGAGGAAGCGAAGCTGGGCGGCGAGACGGAGCCGGGGCACGGCTGGGTGTTCGAAGTGCCCGCCGCGCACCAGGGGCTGGTGGACCCGGTGCCGCTGAAGGCGATGGGCCGCTTCAATCACGAGGCGGCGGTGATCGATCCGGTCAGCGGCTATGCCTATCTGACCGAGGACCGCGACGACGGGCTGATCTATCGCTTCATCCCGAACGAGAAGGGCAATCTGGCCGCGGGCGGCAGGCTCCAGGCGCTGACCGGCATTGCCGATACGCGCAACTGGAACGGCAATGTCACCATGAAGGTCGGCGAGCCCATCCCGGTCGGCTGGGTCGACCTGGACGATGTCGAGGCACCCAAAGACGACCTGCGGCTGCGCGGCGCGGCCAGCGGCGCGGCGCTGTTCGCCCGGGGCGAGGGCATTCACATGGGGCCCGAACAGGCGGGCCGCAGCGAAGCCTATTTCTGCTGCACCAGCGGCGGCGCGGCGGAATACGGGCAGGTGTTCCGCCTGATCCCCGGGCCCGATGGCGACCGGCTGGAGCTGTTCTACGAATCGACCGACCGGCACGATTTCTTCTTTGGCGACAATCTGACCGTGGCCGACAATGGCCATTTGGTGGTGTGCGAGGACAGCTACGACGATTTCGTCGACAACCATATCCGCGGCATCACGCCCGAGGGCGCGGCCTATCCGCTGGCGCGGCTGACGATGCAGACCGAACTGGCGGGGGCCTGCTTCTCGCCCGATGGGCGGACGCTGTTCGTCAACGCCTACAGCCCGTCGATCACCTTTGCGATCACCGGGCCCTGGCTGGCCTGACACGGCCTTTGTAAAGCGAGACACATGGGGGGCCTGTCGCCGTGGGGGCGGCGGGCCCCTTTCGCGTGCGGACGACAGGTTTCGCGTGCGTGCGACGGGCACGCGCGCCCTTTCGGGCACGTTCCATACATTTGCGATGTAAAGGAAAATGGAGCGGGCGAAGGGATTCGAACCCTCGACCCCAACCTTGGCAAGGTTGTGCTCTACCCCTGAGCTACGCCCGCTCTGAACGCCTGCAATCGGTGGGTTGGAAGCCCTTCCGATCGGGGTGAGGCGCGCCGTTAGCATGGGGTCTGGGGGGTCGCAACAGGAAAATACGATCATTCGGCATTTAGCTGAAAAATCCGGATGGTTTCGCTCTGCCGTTCGCGGGCCGAACGCGGTGCGCCCTTGGAAAATGGCGCGAACCGTCCCACATTAGCCGCTAATCCCAATCCCCGGGCGCGTGCCGCCGAACGCTGCAGCGCCGGACCAGAATTTCAGGAGAATCACCTTTGGCGAGCATGGGTCTGAACCTCGACGAGCAGAAGGCTGTCGACCGTTTCCGGCAGCAGGTCGTCGAGCCTTCGATGAAGAGCCTCGTCATCCTCGACTTCTGGGCGGAATGGTGCGGGCCGTGCAAGGCTCTGACCCCGACGCTGGAAAAGATCGCGGCCGAATATGCCGACAAGGGCGTGGTGCTGGCCAAGGTCAACGTGGACGAGGAGCAGTTCATCGCCTCGCAGTTCCAGGTGCGTTCGATCCCCACCGTCTATGCGATGTTCCAGGGCCAGCCGGTCGCCGACCTGACCAGCGCGCGTAGCGAGGGGCAGCTGCGCCAGGCGATCGACCAGATCCTGGCACAATTGCCGGTCCAGCCGGAGGCTCCTGATGGCGAGGAGCCTAAGCAGGACGTCGCCCCGCTGATCGCGATGGGCGAAGAGGTGCTGGCGAGCGGCGATGCCGAGCGGGCGATGGGCATTTTCGCGCAGATCTTGCAGCTGGAACCCGACAACGCCGCGGCGAATGCCGGCCTGCTGACGGCGATGGCCGGTGCGGGCCATCTGGCAGAGGCCGAGGCGGCGC
>JAPYSD010000421.1 GCA_029936705.1 Croceicoccus sp.
TCTCGTCGAACGGGTTCATGCTCATCTTCACATTCGCGAGATCGACACCCGATCCGTCCGCCTTCACACGCGGCTTCACGTTGTAGTCGATCACCCGCTTTACCGGGACTAGCGCTTTCATGATGGTCGTATCCTTACTTGAATTCGGGTTCTTCGCTGTCCGGATAGAAATCCGGCATGTCGGTCGATACGCGGTCGGGGAACGCGGCGTCGCGCTTGGCCATGAAGGCCGAAACCCCTTCGTGGGCATCGTTGCTCTTGCCGCGCGATTGCAGGGCGCGGCTGTCGATGCGGTGCGTCATCATCGGGTGCGGCGCGCCGAGCGACTGCCACATCATCCGGCGTGCCAGCGCCACCGACACCGGCGCGGAATCGTCCGTCATCCGGTGCGCCAGCGCGATCGCCGCGTCCAGCAGTTCCTCCGGCGGGTGGAGCGATTGGACCAGGCCTGCCTCCAGCGCTTCCTCGGCGCCGAATACGCGCCCGCTATAGACCCATTCCAGCGCGCGCGACATGCCGACGATACGCGGCAGGAACCAGCTGGAGCATGCCTCGGGCGTGATGCCGCGCCGGGCGAACACGAAGCCATAACGCGCATCGATCGATGCAAGCCGCGCATCCATTGGCAGCTGCATCGTCGCGCCGATCCCGACCGCCGCGCCGTTCACCGCCGCGATCACCGGTTTCAGGCTGCGAAAGATGCGCAGCGCCACGCGCCCGCCGCCATCGCGGCGCACGCCGCCCACGTCTATGTCGCCCTGGCGGTCGCCCGGCTTGAAGTCGAAGGTCTTCTCCCCGCCGCTGAGGTCGGCGCCCGCGCAGAACGCGCGGCCCGACCCCGTCAGCACCACGGCGCGCACGTCGTCGTCCGCGTCGGTACGATCGAACAGTCCAGCAGGTCCTGCATCATGACCACGCTGAACGTGTTCATCTTGTCGGGCCGGTTGAAGGTGGCGATCGCGATCCCGTCCTCGACCCGGTAATCCAGCGTGTTGAAATCAGCCATCGGCAGCATCTCCGTACAGGGCCGACCGGTCGGCCTCGTATTGCGCATAGGACGCTTTCAGCGTCGCGGTGTTGAGCAGCATGGTCGCCACGGGGCTTTTGTCACCTGTGACAAAGACCCGGCTGAGCACCCACATGGATTCGGTCTTGCGGCTGCCCGACAGCGCGACGATCTCACGCTCGATCTCGTACTGCTGCCCGACCTTCAGCGGTCCGCGCAGCATGCGGATTTCCTGGTCCGCGAACAGCCCGATGCTGGGGCCGCGCACCGGAAAGGGCTGCTCGCGCGCGATGGAATTGACCATTACGCTCACCATTTCGAACGGGATGACCTGGCGGTAGATGTCGGACGGTTCGGTCATCCGCGCCAGCTTGTCCGCCAGCGAGAACGGGTAGAGGTCGCCCATGTGCTGGTCGAAGCCCATGCGGACCGGGATGCGTCCCGTCCTCGCGCCGACCACCGCGTCCGACATCAGCACCGGCCGTTCCAGCGGGGCCAGGCCCGCCATGCGCTCCTCCAGCGCAGTCGGCGGATGGTCGGGGCCGATCGATACCGAGCCTTGCAGCACCTCGGTCCCGTCGCGCTTTTCCATCACGATGGCGGCACGGTTGCCCGACTGGCGGGTCAGCGCGGCGCGGACTTCTTCCCCTTCGAACACCGGGCTGCGGTAATGGGCCGAGATACAGCCATGCGCGAACCAGTCGTCGCCCCACAGATCGTGACACAGCGGGTCGAACTGGCTGAAATGGGTCGGCCCCTCGATCGTGCCGCCCTTGAAGCCCAGCCCCTGCGCCGTGCTGTCGTCATGGATCGAGGCATGGCCGCCATAGGACTGCGCCATCAGCATCTGGCGCGGCGTGCGCCACGGGCCGGTCAGCGTGCCGCCGTCGCGGGCGATGGGGGTGTCGAAGATCGCCATCATCCGCCGACCAGCGAAGGCAACCGCTTGGCGACGATCGCGCGGGCATCGGCCATGATCCCGTCCACCAGCTCGGCCACGGTAGGCACGTCGTGGATCAGCCCCTGCGCCATGCTGGCCCAGTAGAGGCCATTGTCGAGGTCGCCCTCCTCCATCACCTCGCGCCCCTTCGCGCCCGCGACCAGGTGCGCCACATCGGCGAATTCCGCCTGGGGGCGTTTCAGGATCTCGACCACCTCGTCCGAAACCGCATTGCGGCCAACGCGCGCGGTGTTCTTCAGGCTGCGGAAGATCAGGTTGGTGTCGCGCTCGCTCGCTTCCACGATGCGCTGCTTGACGTTGTCGTGGATCGCGCATTCCTGCGTGGCCAGGAAACGCGTGCCCATGTTCGCGCCCTCTGCCCCCAGCGCCATGGCCGCGACCAGTCCCCGCCCGTCGGCGATCCCGCCGCTGGCGATGACCGGGATCGACAGCTTGTCGACGGCGGCGGGGATGAGCACCAGCCCGCCGATGTCGTCCTCACCCGGGTGCCCCGCGCATTCGAAGCCGTCGATGGAAATGCAGTCCACACCCATCTTCTCGGCCGAGATCGCGTGCCGCACGGCAGTGCACTTGTGGATGATTTTGACGCCGTTCGCCTTCAAGTCCTCGACATGCTCCTGCGGGCGGTGGCCGGCGGTCTCGACGATGGTGACGCCGCTTTCGATGATCGCGCGGCGATATTCGGCATAGGGCGGCGGCTTCATCGTCGGCAGGATGGTAAGGTTCACGCCGAAAGGCTTGTCGGTCATATCGCGCACGCGGGCGATTTCGCGGGCCAGCTCGTCGGGCGTGGGCTGCGTCAGCGCGGTCAGGAAACCCAGCGCGCCCGCCTCTGCGACGGCGGCGACCAGCGGTGCGCGGCCCACCCATTGCATGCCGCCCATCACCAGCGGATGCTGCACACCGAACAGACGCGTAAAGCGATTTTCCAACAATGCCCTCTCCCGATATTCTGGCGCCAGCGCGATTCCCGATCTTCTAATCCGATCGCGATACCGCTTGATGCCTGTTTGAAGCGTGCATAATCGACATACCCGGAAAATGAAAGTCCGTTTGAGCGCGTTCGAGGAATTGCTGCGGCGAACCGGGAGACGGCACTCCGAATAGCGTCGGAACGGCGTATTTCCCGGCCTTGCCGCTTGTCAGCGCGGTATCGGGAAGGCAGTCTGCGACCATGAGCGCCGCCCGACCCGATCCTCGAAACGCCTCCACCGGCGAATCGCCGCCGCCTGCCCCGGCCCGGCCGCGGACCCGCAAGTCGGTCGCGGACCGGCAGCAGGAAATGCTCGACGCCGCGGCGCGGATCGTGGTGTCCGAGGGCGTGGGCGAAGTCACCGTCAGGCGCATCGCGGCAGAGATCGGCCTGTCGCAGGCGCAGGGGCATAATTGCTTCTCGCGCCGGATCGACCTGCTGCTGGCGCTGACCCGGCGCGAGCTTGAGCGTGTGGAAAGCGCGCGGCGGGACGTGGCGCTGCGCGGCGCGGACGTGCAAACGGCGGTGATCCTTTCGACCATCAGCTATCTCGACGACATGGAGCGGCGCGGACCACTGCTGCAGTCGCTGCTGCGCGTGGCCGAAGTGCGCGCCGCCCTGCGCGGCGAGCGGGACGAAGCGGCGCGCCGCTCGCGCATGCCGCTGCTC
>JAPYSD010000422.1 GCA_029936705.1 Croceicoccus sp.
GTGGAACAGCTTTGCCCAGAGCGCGGCGGCGAACCGCGCCTTCCTGCCCCGCGCCGAGCTGGTCGCGCCGCGGCTGGGCGAATTGCTGGCGCTGGACGATGCGGGTTTCCGCTCGCTGTTCTCCGCCTCTCCCGTCAAGCGGATCGGGCGCGACCGGTTCGTGCGCAATTGCCTGATCGCGGCGGGGAACA
Organism: Croceicoccus sp.; assembly: GCA_029936705.1. Classification (GTDB taxonomy): domain Bacteria; phylum Pseudomonadota; class Alphaproteobacteria; order Sphingomonadales; family Sphingomonadaceae; genus Croceicoccus. Next base: position 192 of record JAPYSD010000422.1, read on the forward strand.
GCCGGGATGCCGCGCTGGTCGAGCCGGTCGGCACGCTGCTGACCGATCCCGACCCGGTGGTGGCAGAGGCCGCCGAATGGGCGCTGGCGCAGCTGGAACGGGCGCTTCAGCCCGCGGACTAGCTCGCGGCCATTTCCTTCAGCGCCACGTCCTCGTCCGCCAGCAGGTCCGGGTCGATCACCGCGTGGCGTTCGACCAGCTTCTTGCCCTGCACGTAATCCTTGACCCTGTTCACGCAGTCGAGCGCCACGACCTTGCCGTCGCGCAGGTAGATGATGGAAAAGCTGCGGCTGTCCGGATCGCCGCGCACGACGAACTGGTCGAAGCCCATCGACAGGCCCACCGTCTGCAGCTTGAGGTCGTACTGGTTCGACCAGAACCACGGTGTCGCGCGGTAGGGCTGCTTGTCGCCGCAGATCGCCTGCGCCGCGGCCTTGGCCATGTCGTTGGCGTTCTGCACCGATTCCAGCCGGATCACCGCCCCGTCGGCATAATCGTTGGCATGGGCCGCGCAGTCGCCCACGGCATAGATGTCGTCGAGCGAGGTGCGGCAGAACTCGTCCACGTCGACGCCGTTGGCGCCGGTCGCGCCCGCCACGATCAGCGGGCCGATGCACGGGACGATGCCGATGCCGACGATCACCATGTCGGCGTCGACCTCGCTGCCGTCCGACAGGCGAACGCCGGTGACCTTGTCGCCGTTGCCCAAGATGCAGTCGACCCCGGTTTCCAGCATGATGTTGACGCCGTGGTCGCGGTGCTCCCTTTCGTAGAAGCGCGACAGCGTCTCGCCCGCGACGCGGGCCAGCACGCGGTCGAGCATCTCGACCAGCACGACCTCTATCTCAAGCTTGCGCAGCACGGCGGCGGCTTCCAGGCCGATATAGCCCCCGCCGATCACCACGCAGCGCTTCGCGCCCGCGTCGATCTCGGCCATCATGCGGTCGACGTCGGCGCGGGTGCGGACCGAATGGACGCCCCGCAGGTCCGCGCCCGAACAGGACAGCCGCCGCGCATCGCCGCCCGCCGCCCAGACCAGGCTCTTGTATTCCATTTCCTCGCCACTGCTCAGCTTCACGGTCTTGCCGCGAGGCTCGATCTCGGTGACGCTGTTGCCCAGGACAAGGTCGATGTCCTTGTCGCCCCAGAACTGCGGCGGGCGGATATAGAGGCGCTCGAATTCCTTTTCGCGGGCGAGATATTCCTTGGACAGCGGCGGACGTTCGTAGGGCGGCTCCTTCTCGCGCCCGATCATGGTGACCGAACCTTCGAACCCGTTTTGCCGCAGGGCCAGCGCGGCGGCCGCGCCGCCGTGACCTGCGCCAACGATGATGACGTCTGCTTGTTTCATTACCATCCCTCTCCGCCCGGCCCACGCATATCCAGAAACGAACGTGACCGGTCAATCGGCGCACAGGGCTAGGATAAAGCCTGCGTGGATGGCAAGCCGATTGCTGCCGATCAGGCGGGAAGCGCGGCCTTCATCGCCTGCATGGTGAGCGACAGCGACTTCTCACGCGCGGAGGGATCGAACGTGTTGCCCGCCAGGACAAGCTCGTCCGCGCCGGTGCGGCGGACCAGTGCGGCCAGCTTCTCGCCCACTTCCTCGCGCGTGCCGATGGCGCTGACCGAACGCATCGCGTTCAGCATGGCGGCGGCCTGCGGGGGCAGGCTGTCGCGGTAGCCGGGCACGGGCGGGGGCAGCTTGCCCGGCGTGCCGGTGCGCAGCGCGACGAAGCTCTGGTCCATGCTGGACGCGATCAGATAGGCTTCCTCGGTTGTTTCGGCCGCATAGGCATTGGTGCCGACCATCACGTGCGGCTTGTCCCACTGCTCCGAAGGCTTGAAGAACTCGCGGTACACGCGCAGCGCGTCGTCGAGCTGCGTCGGCGCGAAATGGGCGGCGAATGCATAGGGCAGGCCCAGCCGCGCGGCGAGCTGCGCGCCGAAGAGGCTGGAGCCCAGGATCCAGATATCGATATCCGCGCCCGCGCCCGGCGTCGCCTGCAGGGGCAGCCGCTCGTCGCCCGCGAAGATCGCCTGCAGCTCCACGACGTCCTGCGGGAAATTCTCCGCCGCACCGTGCAGGTCCTTGCGCAGCATGCGCGCGATGCGTCCGTCCGCGCCGGGTGCGCGGCCCAAGCCCAGGTCGATGCGCCCGGGGAACAGCGCCTCCAGCGTTCCGAATTGTTCGGCGATGACGAAGGGGTTGTGGTTGGGCAGCATGATCCCGCCCGAACCGATGCGGATCGTGCTGGTCGCATGGCCGATATGCGCCAGGCAGACCGAGACCGCGCTGCTGGCGATGCCGGGCATGGCGTGATGCTCGGCCAGCCAGAAGCGGCGGTAACCCTCGCTTTCGGCATGGGCGGCAAGGTGGGCGCTGGCGGCCAGCGCGTCGGAGGCGGTGCCCCCTTGGGCGATGGGCGCGAAGTCGAGAACGGATAGAGTGGTCATGGAACCGATATGGGGATCGGTCCCCCAGCCTCAATGCAGCATTTCTTCCAGCGCCGACAACAACAGCTTTACGTCCCGCTCGCGCGAGAGGCGGTGGTCGCCGTCCTTGACCAGCATGACGCGGACATCGCCGGTTTCCAGCGTCTCGGCTAGGCGGAGCGAGGTTTCCCACGGCACGTCGGCGTCGCGCTGGCCGTGGAGCAGCCGCACCGGCGCGGTAATCGCCAGCGGCTGGCCCAGCAGCAATTGCTCCTCCGCATCGGCGAAGAAGCCGGGGTGGGTCGGCGTCGGCTCCGGCCCATAGGGATTGTCCTCGTACACCGGCTTGCCGCTGGCGAGAACGGCGCGCTGGTCCGCGTCATAGCCCCAGCGCGTGAAATCGGGCGCGGCGGCGATGCCGATCAGGCCTGCCAGCGCAGAAGGCCCGCGCGATTCGGTCAGCGTGCGCGCCGCCAGCAGCATCAGCCACCCGCCCATCGACGATCCGATCAGCAGCACCGGCCTGTCCGCCGTGCCCGCGCCGACCTTGTCGATCAGATGCAGCACTTCCGCCCGCCAGCGCGACAGCGTGCCATCGGCAAACCGGCCCGCGCTGTTCCCGCAGCCCGAATAGTCGAGCAGCAGGCACGCGCGGCCATGACGGACCGCCCAGTGCATCACGGCCTCGGCCTTGGATCCGGCCATGTCGGACATGTATCCGGGCAGGAACACGATCAGCGGCCCGGCGCCTTCCGCATGGCGATAGGCAAGCGCCAGCCCATCGGGTCCCGGGCAGCGTTCGATCGGGGGCAACGGGGTGTAGGCTTCGCTCATGCGGGGGCGTTCTCCGTTCGGATTGCTAGAAATAGAATTCTTCGACATCGCTGTCCTGCTTGCACATCGACTTGAGCGCGGCGAAGTCCTGCCGCGACAGGGCGGGATCGTAATCCGCGCCCTTCCTTGCGGCCTGTTCGAACTG
>JAPYSD010000423.1 GCA_029936705.1 Croceicoccus sp.
TCGAACGGCTCGCGGCGCGGGACGACATCGATGTCGTCCATGCCGCCGCTCGAACACTGGATGCTGTCCCGCGCGCAGACGCGATCCGACCCTTGGCGATGGACCTTGAGGACGAGGAGAGCATTGCCGCTGCCGCCAGGACGATGGCCGCTGACGGCCCTCTCGATCTGGTAATCGTCGCCACGGGCCTGCTTCAGCGTGAGCCTGACATCGCGCCGGAAAAGAGCTGGCGTGCGATCGACGGCGATGCGATGGCGCAGGTATTTCGCATCAACATTATCGGCCCCGCCTTGATCGGCAAGCATATGCTGGAACATCTGAACGGTTCGGGCAGCCCGGTCTTCGCCGCCATTTCCGCACGCGTGGGATCGGTGGAGGATAACCGCCTGGGCGGCTGGCATTCCTACCGCGCGTCAAAGGCTGCGCTGAACCAGGTCATGCGCAATTTCGCGATCGAACTGGGCCGCCGGAACAAGGGAGCGATCGCTGTTTCGCTGCATCCCGGAACGGTCGACACCGCGCTATCCGAACCGTTCCAGTCGGCCGTGCCCGAAGGCAAGCTGTTCACCCCGGACTATTCCGCGCAATGCCTGCTGTCGGTGATCGGAGGGCTGAAGGCCGGGGACAGCGGCGGCTTCTTCGCCTGGGACGGCCAGCCCATTCCGTTCTGAACAACGCAACGAAAAAGGCCGCCCCGATGGAGCGGCCTTTCCCTGATCAGTTGCCGAAGGTCCGCTGCCACCATCCGCGGCGGGGCGGGCCATCCGATGCTTCGTCGGATGAACTCTCTCCCCCGCCGTCGCTGGCCGGGGCTTCGTTCGCCGGTTCGCTCGCTTCGGCTGCATCGTTCGCGGCCGTCGGCGCTTCCGGTGCGGCATCCTCGCTCGCGGGCTGGGCTGCGGGCGCTTCCGCTTCGGTCTCGGCCGGGGTTTCCTCGACCTCCACCTTCTTCTTGCGGCGAGCGCGCGGCTTCTTCGGCTTCTCCTCGGCGGGTGCCTCGGGCTCGGCGGCTTCCTGCGTTGCGGTCTCCGCTTCGGCTTCGGCAGCGGGCTGAGCAGCCTCGGCCTCGTCCGTGTCGGCCTTCTTGCGGCGTGTCCGGCGGCGCTTGGGCTTTTCCTCGGCGACCGGTTCTTCGCTTACGGCTTCGTCCGTGCTGGCAGGTGCTGCCTCGGCTTCGGCCGGCGCGGCTTCGCCGCCAGCGGCATCGGCCTGCTCGTCCGATCGATCATCGGACCGCTCGTCCTGATCGGCGGTTTCGTCGCGGCCCGACTTGCGGCGGCGGCGGCGGCGCTTCTTCGGCGCGCTGTCTTCCTCGCCATTGCCTTCGTCCGCGGCGTTGTCCTGCTCGTCCGAATCGTCGCTGTCGTCGTCGTTATCGTCCGACTGGTGCTCGCCGTTCTGCTCGCCATCGTCGCGGCCGCGGCCACGTTTCCGGCGGCCACCACGGCGGCGGCGGCGCTTGCGGCGGGGCTGACCGTCGTCATCGTCGCTGTCCGAACGGTTCTCGGTCTCGTCCTGCTCGTCCTCGTCCTCGGGAAGGTCATCGTCCTCCTCGTCGGCGATGACTTCGAACTTGGGCGTGCCGGTCGGACGCGGGCCGGACGAACCGACGCGCATCTTGGCGCCTTCGTCCTCGCCCTCGGGCAGGACCTCGACGCTGACGTTGTAGCGGTCCTCGATCTCCTGCAGGTCGGCGCGCTTGGCGTTGAGCAGGTAGACCGCCGCTTCGGTGCTGGCATGCAGGCTGATGATCGAACCCTTGCCCTTGGCGGCCTCGTCCTCGATCAGGCGCAGCGCCGAAAGGCCCGCGCTGGACGCGGTACGGACCAGGCCCGAACCGTCGCAGTGCGGACAGGTGCGCGTGGTCGCTTCCAGAACGCCGGTGCGCAGGCGCTGGCGGCTCATCTCCATCAGGCCAAAGCCCGAGATGCGTCCGACCTGGATGCGCGCGCGGTCGTTCTTCAGCGCGTCCTTCATGCACTTCTCGACCTTACGGATCGAGCTGTTGTGCTCCATGTCGATGAAGTCGATCACGACCAGCCCGGCCATGTCGCGCAGGCGAAGCTGGCGGGCGATTTCCTTGGCCGCTTCCATGTTGGTGTGCAGCGCGGTCTGCTCGATCCCGTGCTCCTTGGTGGAGCGGCCCGAGTTGATGTCGATCGACACCAGCGCCTCGGTCGGGTTGATGACGAGATAGCCGCCCGATTTCAGCTGCACGACCGGGTCGTACATCGCCGAAAGCTGGTCTTCCGCGCCATAGCGCTGGAACAGCGGAACGGGATCGGCGTACTGCTTCACCCGGCGCGCGTGGCTGGGCATCAGCAGCTTCATGAATTCCTTGGCGGACTTGTAGCCTTCCGGCCCCTCGACCACCACTTCCTCGATCTCGCGATTATAGATGTCGCGGATCGCGCGCTTGATGAGGTCGCTGTCCGAATGGATCAGCGCCGGAGCGCTGGACTTCATCGTGTTCTCGCGGATCTCGTCCCACAGGCGGGCGAGATAGTCGAAATCGCGCTTGATCTCGGTCTTGGTGCGCTGAAGCCCGGCGGTGCGCACGATGCAGCCCATCGACTTGGGCAGGCTCATCTCGGCGACGATCTGCTTCAGGCGCTTGCGGTCGGCAGCGCTGCTGATCTTGCGCGAAATGCCGCCGCCGTGGCTGGAATTGGGCATCAGCACGCAATAGCGGCCCGCCAGCGAGAGATAGGTGGTGAGGGCGGCGCCCTTGTTGCCGCGCTCTTCCTTGACGACCTGGACCAGCAGCACCTGGCGGCGCTGGATCACGTCCTGGATCTTGTACTTGCGGCGCAGCGCCAGGCGCTTGGCGCGCGCTTCGTCGGCAGCCTTGGAACGGGTTCCGCCGCCGCGATTGCCCTGGCGGCGGCCACGCCCGCGGCCCCGGCCGCCGGAGCGATTGCCGTTGTCGCCGTTGTCGTCGTCACCCTCGGACGCTTCGTCGCCCGAGACCGAGCCGTCCTCGATGGTGGCTACCTCGTCCGATTCGTCGTCGCCGACATCCTCGACACCGTCTTCGCCCGCCATCTCGTCGGCCAGCGAGTCGCTGCCGTCGTCGTCGCGGTCACCGTGGTCCCGGTCATTGTCGTCGTGATCGTCGTCGCCGTGATCGTGGCCGCCGTGATCGTCGTCATCCTCGGCGCGCAGGCGTGCCTCTTCCTCGGCATGCTCCTGCTCGGCCGCGAGCAGCGCGTCGCGATCTTCCTTGGGGATCTGGTAATAGTCGGGGTGAATCTCGTTGAAGGCGAGGAAGCCGTGCCGGTTGCCGCCGAAATCGACGAAGGCGGCCTGCAGCGAGGGTTCGACCCTCGTCACCTTCGCCAGGTAGATATTGCCCTTTATCTGCTTGTGTTCTGCCGACTCGAAGTCGAATTCTTCAATCCGGTTGCCCTTGAGCACCGCCACCCGCGTTTCTTCCGGGTGGCGCGCATCGATTAGCATGCGCGTTGTCATTTATGGATCTCCAGACGCGCGAAACCGCCGCTGACCGCGTGAGCGGGGCGGGGGGATTGGCGCGACATTTCAGTAAGGCGCGCGCGGAGCGAACGGGCACAGGCCTGCAC
>JAPYSD010000424.1 GCA_029936705.1 Croceicoccus sp.
GCTTGATGATGCGCGCCGACTGATAGACTTCTTCCACGCGGACCATGAAGCGGTCGTAGCAATCGCCGTTGGTACCGACGGGAATTTCGAAGTCCATGCGGTCGTAGACGTCATAGGGCTGCGACTTGCGCAGGTCCCACGCGATGCCGCTGCCGCGGATCAGCGGGCCGGAAAAGCCCCATTTCACCGCGTCGTCCTTGCTGACGATGGCGATGTCGACGTTGCGCTGCTTGAAGATGCGATTGTCCATGACCAGGCTCATCGCGTCGCCGAACAGTTCGGGCAGGCGCTTGTCGACCCAGTCGCCAATGTCGGTCAGCAGCTTGAGCGGAACGTCCTGGTGCACGCCGCCGGGACGGAACCAGGCACTGTGCATGCGCGCGCCCGATGCCCGCTCGAAGAAGTTGAGGCAGTCCTCGCGCAGTTCGAACACCCACAGGTTCGGCGTCATCGCGCCGACGTCCATGACGTGCGAACCGATGTTGAGCATGTGGTTGCAGATGCGCGTCAGCTCCGCGAACAGCACGCGCAGGTATTGGGCGCGCAGCGGAACCTCGACGTTCAGCAGCTTCTCGATCGCCAGTACATAGCTGTGCTCCATGCACAGCGGCGAGCAATAGTCGAGCCGGTCGAAATACGGCAGCGCCTGCAGGTAGGTCTTGTACTCGATCAGCTTCTCGGTGCCGCGGTGCAGCAGGCCGACATGCGGATCGACGCGCTCGATGATCTCGCCGTCAAGCTCCATCACCATGCGCAGCACGCCGTGCGCCGCCGGGTGCTGGGGCCCGAAATTGATCGTGTAATTGGTGATCACGTCGTCGCCGGTCGTGGGCGACTCTTCGAGTTGCAGGCTCATTGGTCCTTACCCTTCTCGCCTTCCGCGTCGGCATCGGGGTCGCTCTTGTCGACCTCGGTCGCGCCTTCGGTGTCGGAAGTGCGTCCTTCGCGGCGCGGCTGGCCCTTGCGGCTCTCGGTCGGCTCGGGCGCATCGGCCGCGTCCCCGCCGTCGTCGAGGTCGGGCGAACCCGGGCTTTCCGTCTTCGCCGCCTTGGCATCCGCCTTGGCGCCCGCGCCCGTGTCCTTGGGGCTCTCGGTCACCTTGGGCTCGCTTACCGGCGGCGGAGCGGGATTCTCGGCCGCCTTCTCGTCACCCGGCAGCACGTAGTCCGCGCCTTCCCAGGGGCTCATGAAATCGAAGCTGCGGAAGTCCTGCGCCAGTTCGACCGGCTGATAGACCACGCGCTTCTCGTCCTCGGAATAGCGCAGCTCGACATGGCCGGTCAGCGGGAAGTCCTTGCGGAACGGGTGCCCCTCGAAGCCATAGTCGGTCAGGATGCGGCGCAGGTCCGTGTTGCCGGCGAACAGCACGCCGTACATGTCGAACACCTCGCGCTCCAGCCAGCCGGCGACCGGCCAGATGTCGGTGACGGTGGGAACCGGCTTCGCCTCGTCCGTGCTGGTCTTGACGACGATCCGGTGGTTCTTCGTCAGCGAGAGGAGGCAGTAGCACACCTCGAACCGCTCGGCGCGCGAGGGATAGTCGACGCCCGCGATTTCCATGAGCTGCTGGTAATCGTGATCGTCGCGCAGCAAGCGCAGCGCGGCATTCAGCTGGCTGCGCTCGACCACCAGGAACACTTCGCCGTGTTCCTCGTGCGCGCTGACCAGCATCGAGCCGAGCGCGGCGGACAGCGCGTCCTTCACGCCGGTGTTCGGCGCGTATTTCGGAGCGGAATGAACGACGGCCATCAGCGCCTCACCGTGCCTTCGCGGCGGATCTTGCGCTGCAGCTGCATCACGCCATAGAGCAGCGCCTCGGCCGTCGGGGGACAGCCGGGGACATAGATGTCGACGGGCACGATGCGGTCGCAGCCGCGCACCACCGAATAGGAATAATGGTAATAGCCGCCGCCGTTGGCGCACGACCCCATGCTGATCACGTATTTGGGATCGGACATCTGGTCATAGACCTTGCGCAGGGCGGGCGCCATCTTGTTGCACAGCGTGCCCGCGACGATCATCACGTCGGACTGGCGCGGCGATGCGCGCGGCGCGACGCCGAAACGCTCCATGTCGTAACGCGGCATGTTGACGTGGATCATCTCGACCGCGCAGCACGCGAGGCCGAAGGTCATCCACCACAGCGAACCGGTCCGCGCCCACTGGAACAGCTCTTCCGCGCTGGTCAGCAGGAAGCCCTTGTCGTTCACTTCGGTCGAAAGCGCGTTGAAATAATCGGAATCGGGCTGGCGCACCTCACCCGGCTGGGCAGCGGGGTGCAGCGCGGGGTTGTGCGCCGCGCCCGCCACGGTCGTGCCCGGCGGATTGGGCGTGACCGGAGTCGTCGCCGCGGCGCGCGCAGCTTCTTCCGGCGAGACGGAGGTGTCGTTCACTCCCATTCGAGAGCTCCCTTCTTCCAGGCATAGGCAAAGCCGATGATCAGTTCGCCCAGGAACACCATCATGGTGATCCAGCCCGGCCATCCTGTCAGGTCCAGGCTGACGGCCCACGGAAACAGGAACGCTGCCTCGAGGTCGAAGATGATGAACAGGATCGCCACCAGATAGAATCGCACGTCGAACTGGCTGCGCGGATCCTCGAACGCAGGGAAGCCGCACTCGTATTCCGAGAGCTTGTCCGCATCGGGATTATGCGAGCCGGTCAGGCGCGACACGCCCATCGGCAGGAAGACGAACAGGGCTGAAAGCCCCAGCGCGATCACCAGGAAAATGAAGATCGGCAGATATTGTGACAGGTCGACCAAAAGGCCCTCTCTGGCTGCATGCCGGGATAACGGACTTCAAGCTTCGCGGACGCATCGCACCCGCGAAAAGCGCCCTAGGCAAGGCCGCGCCGCTGCGCAAGGGGGCTGAAGGGTCCTAATCGCGCAAGCTAGGGGGATAGCAGCGAAAATCCGGCGAAACTGAAGATGATCGCCGCGATGCCCAGCAAGGTACCCAGCGGCAGCGCATCCCCCGTATCCATGGCGGAGTCGGCTTCCTCGAAGGCCGAAGGAGGCCGCTCGTCCGTCCGGCCGGTCAAGCGCGCGGCCAGCACGACGGCGATCCCCAGCGAAGCGGCCAGCAACACAATAAAACATACGCCGGTCATCCCGGCCCATAATCCGATCGCCGCCATCAGCGGCGGATCGGCGCTGCCCATCGCCTCGCGCTTCCACAGGGCGCGAAAGACCAGCGCCGGTGCCGCCAGCAGCACGTAACCCAGCCCTCCCCCGGCCAGTTGCTGCAGCACCAGCGGCAGGACCGCCCCGCCCCGAAGCGCCTCGGCAATCGGCAAGACGACCGCGCTACCCGCCAGCAGGGCGATTCCCGTCGGCGGCAAATGGAACGAATGCGCGTCCGACAGGGCGAGGACCAGCAATTGCCAGCCCATCACCGCTGCCAGCACGGCTGACAGCCGGTCCGGCATGAAGATCCATGCCGCCGCACCGATCACGGCGCCCGCCACTTCGGCCAACGGCTGAAGCCGGTCGATCGGCACCTTGCAGGTCCGGCAGCGCCCGCCCAGCGCGAGATACGAGAAAATCGGCACGAGTTCGAACGGACGAAGCACTCT
>JAPYSD010000425.1 GCA_029936705.1 Croceicoccus sp.
CCGCGCCATCGCGCGCGAGGCGGTGCGAAAGTCGCTGGTGCTGCTGAAGAACGACGGCGTGCTGCCGCTGAAGCCGGATGCGAAGCTGCTGGTCGCCGGGCCCGCGGCGGACGACATCGGCCTGCAATCGGGCGGCTGGACGCTGAGCTGGCAGGGCGACGGCAATACCAACGCCGACTTTCCGAACGGGCAGTCGATCTTTGCCGGGATCAGGGACGCGGTCGCCGAAGCGGGCGGCAGCGCGATGCTAAGCGTGGACGGCAGCTTTACCGAGCGGCCCGACGCCGCGATCGTGGTGTTCGGCGAGGAACCCTATGCCGAGATGCGCGGCGATGTCCGCACGCTGGAATTCCAGGCGGGCGACAAGCGGGCGCTGGAACTGCTGCAAGGCCTGAAGGCGCAGGGCATTCCGGTCGTGTCGGTCTTCCTCTCGGGCCGACCGCTGTGGGTGAACCCGGAACTCAACCGGTCCGACGCCTTCGTCGCCGCGTGGCTGCCGGGGTCCGAAGGGGGCGGCATTGCCGATGTGCTGATCGGGCAGCAGGACGGCACGCCGCGCCACGACTTCACCGGCCGCCTGTCGTTCAGCTGGCCGAAAACCGCGGGACAGTTCACGCTGAACGCCGGGGCACCGGGCTACGACCCGCTGTTCCCGCTGGGCTACGGCCTGTCCTATGCCAGCCCCGGCAGCGTGCCGCAGCTGGGCGAGGTCGCGGGCGTGGATGCCAGCCTTGCCAATACCAGCCTGTTCTTTGCCCGGGGCCGCGTGCCCGCGCCCTTCGCGTGGGAGGATGGCTCTGCCGTCATGCGCAGCGCAGTCGACGGGCCGCAGACGCAGGAAGGCGCGGTGCGGCTGAACTGGCCGAGCGGAGCTGAGGCGACCGCGCGCATCGCCGGGCCGGAACTGGACCTGACGCGCGAGACCAATGCCAAGGTGCTGTTGCAGATCGAATACCGCGTGACGCAGCCCGCCGGCGGGCCGGTCATGCTGTCGCTGGGATCGGGCGCGATCAATGCCTCGCCGCTGTTCGGCAAGGGCGGCGAATGGCGCAGCGTGCGCGTGCCGCTGGAATGTTTCGCCGCCGCCGGGGCCGATGTCGCCAGCGTCACCAGCCCCTTTGCGCTGACCGCCAGCGGCCCGTTGACGATCGACATCGCCGACCTGCGGCTTGCCACCAATCCCGAGGGGGCCTTCTGCCCGTTGGAGCTGTGACCATGCGGCCTGTCCTTATCCTTGCTCTGCTGGCCGCCACCGTGCTGGCATCGCCGGTGGCGGCGCAGTCCGTCTCTTCCCCCGACGGCGATCTGACCGTCGCGGTGGAGGCCCCGCCCGAGGGACCCGGCTGGTCGCTGACGGTGGACGGGGAGGCGATCATCACGCCCTCGCGCCTCGGCTTTGCGTTGGAGCGGTACGAGAATATCGGCCCCGGCATGGTCGTCACCGGGGTAAAGCAGGGCAACGGGACCGACAGCTATGTGCTGCCCGCGGGCAAGACCGCGTCGGTGTCTCAGCCCTATAACGAGCTGACCGTCAGCTTCGCCGAACCCGATGGCGAGCAGCGCCGTTTCGACGTGGTCGTGCGCGCCTATGACGAAGGGGTGGCGCTGCGCTATGTCATCCCGCGCCAACCGGGGATCGACACGCTGCGCCTGGTCGGCGAGGCGACCGAGTTCCGGTTCGGCGCGGATTACGCGTGTCACGGGCTGAACCTGGGCAGCTATGGCACCGGGCACGAGGGGGAGTACGATCCCGTCCAGGCCTCGGCGATCCGGCCGCACAATCTGTACGAACTGCCGCTGCTGTGCCGCACCGGCGCGGATGGCCCGGCTTTTGCCATTGCCGAGGCGGCGGTGAAGGACTGGCCCGCGATGTACCTGGCCGCGCCGGGCAGCGGGGACCTGGGCGTATCAGCCCGGCTGCCGCGGCGGATCGACGATCCCGCCGTGGTGGTAAAGCACGATCTGGCGGCGCAGGCGCTAAGCTCGCCCTGGCGCGTGGTGATGGTGGCGGACCAGCCCGGGAAGCTGATCGAAAGCACGCTGCTGACATCGCTCAATCCTCCGGCCGAGGGCGATTTTTCGTGGGTGAAGCCGGGCAAGACCGCATGGGACTGGTGGAACGGCCCACTGCTGGCATCGGTGCCGAATGCGGGCACCAATACGGCAACCTCGAAGGGCTTCATCGACTTCGCGGCAGAGCATGACCTGCCCTACATGATGATCGACGACGGCTGGTATGTCGGCAGCGGCGGCGCGGATTATTTCGGCGACGATGCCGATCCGACCACGCCGATCGACGCGATCGATATCCCCGGACTGGTGCAATACGGGGCAGAGCGCGACGTCGGCATCATCCTGTGGGTGCACTGGTCGCTGCTGGACCGCGATATGGAGCGGATCCTGACGCGCATCGCAGATTGGGGCGTGAAGGGGATCAAGGTCGATTTCATGAACCGCGACGACCAGCAGATGATCGATTTCTATCACCGGCTGGCGGCCGCGACCGCGCGGCACCGGCTGCTGCTGGACCTGCACGGATCGACGCACCCGTGGGGCATGGCGCGGACCTGGCCGCAGTTCCTAACGCAGGAAGGCGTGCTGGGCGCGGAATACAACAAGTGGACGCGGCGGATCACCGCGCGGCACAATCTGACGCTGCCCTATACGCGCATGCTGCTGGGGCCGATGGACTATACGCCCGGCGGCTTTCGCAACCGCACGCCGGACAATTTCGCGATCCGCGACAAGGGGCCCGAGGTGCAGACCACGCGCGGGCAGGGGCTGGCGATGTATGTCGTCTATGAAAGCCCGCTGCAGTCGGTGGCGGACAGCCCCGACGCCTATCGCGGCCAGCCGGGGCTGGACTTCATCGAACGCGTGCCCGCGACGTGGGACGAGACCCGCTTCCTGGCGGGCAAGATCGGCGAAAGCGTCGCCATCGCCCGGCGCAAGGGTAGCCGCTGGTTCGTCGGCGCGATGACGGTGGATCCGCGTACCATGCGGCTGCCGCTGGATTTCCTGGGGCAGGGCGAATGGCGCGCGTCGATCTGGGAAGACGGCGCGTCGCCGGTCGAACTGGTCACGCGCGATGGCCGTTTTGGCGCAGGGGATACGCTGACGCTGGCCATGGCCGCGTCGGGCGGCGCGGTCGCCATGTTCGAGCCGCTGGGCCAGTGAATGCCATGAACGAGAATATTGCAGGGAGAAGCAGCGTGAAGCCGGTCATTCGTCACATCCTGTCCGCCGTCCTCGCCACCACGGCGCTGGCGAGTCCGGCCGCCGCCCAGTCGGTCGCGGCCCAGCCCGTCGCCGCGCAGCCGGTCGCGAGGGTCCAGCACGCCGCGCCGCACAGGCTGTCGCCCGAAAAGCTGGAGCGGATCACCGCGGTACTGCAGGACTATGTCGAGCAGGGCCGCATCGCCGGTGCCGTGGTGAAGATCCGGCAGGACGGGCGCGACGTCTATTCGCGGGCCGTCGGCTGGCGCGACCGCGAGGCCCGCGCCCCCATGCGCGAGGACACGATCTTTCGCATCGCCTCGCAAAGCAAGGCACTGACCAGCGCGGCGATCATGATGC
>JAPYSD010000426.1 GCA_029936705.1 Croceicoccus sp.
GTGTTTTCCTGCCCGACATAGCAGCCCTTGCGGAAGTTCACGCCGTGCAACTCTGCCGCGTTGCATTCCAGCCAGAGCGTCGAATCGTGACCCAGCTCGGCGCGGCCTTCGGTCACGCCAAGCGACAGCCGGTGTGCCAGATAGGCCGCATCGGCGCTTTGCCCTTCGTGTTCGCCGGATGCGGGCAAAAGCCAGCGCTGCCCCAGCGCGGCAAGACGCGGGTCGTCTGCGGCGCCGTCGCCGCGGTGGCCGATCCAGTGGACTTCGACCGCGGGATCGAGCGCGATGTCGATCTTGCGGCGCAGGCGGTAGAGCGAGAGCTTCTTCACCAGCTCTTCCGCGTATTCCCGTTCGCAATCGATCAGCAGGTCGTCGCCGCTGGGCCATACGAAGAAGTCGAACAGCACCTTGCCCTGCGGGGAAAGCAATGCGGTCCAGACAGGCAGCGAGCCCTTGACGTCGCTTGTCACCAGCCCTTGCAGGAACTCGGCCACGTCCTCTCCTTCACCGGAAAGCCGAATGATCGCCCGCTGTGCAAGGCGGGTTACGTCGTGACGGGAAGACGGTTGGTTCATGGGGCCTGCTCTCCTTGGGTTGCCATGGTGCCGTTTCGAATAGGACCTCCCCAAGTACGCCTCAACCGCCCGATTGGTCCTGAACGGCGCGGCTGTCAGGCGATCGGGGCGGGGCGCCGCCGGGCCCGGGCGCGCATCAGCAGGTCGATGCAAAAGATCGCGATGGCCGCCCAGATGAACAGGAAACAGATCAGGCGTACCGGTTCGAGCGGCTCACCCAGCACGGTCAGGCCCAGGATGAAGACGATGGTCGGGGCCAAAAACTGCACGAAGCCCAGCGTCGAATATTCCATGCGCCGTGCCGCCGTCGCGAACAGCAGCAGCGGGATCGCGGTCCATAGCCCTGCGCCCAACAGCAGCGCATTCAGCCCGACATCGGCGCGCATGCCGTTGCTCGCGTGCGGTGCGACCGCGATGGCGACGACCGCGGGGATGGCCAGCACCATCACCTCGACCGTCAGGCCAGGCAGGGCTCCGACGGGCACGCGCTTGCGCAGCAGTCCATAGGAGGCAAAGCTGAACGCAAGCGTCAGGCTGATATAGAGCGTATCGACCGCCTCCACCGCCAGGATGGCCACGCCCACGGCCGCCACGGCCACCGCGATCCACTGCAGCCGGCTCAGCCGCTCCTTGAGGAAGATCGTGCCGAGCAGGACGTTGACCAGCGGGTTGATGTAATAGCCAAGGCTTGCCGCGTAGAATTCGCCGCGCTGCACCGCGACGATATAGACCACCCAGTTGATGCTGATCAGCGCGCTGGAGATGACCAGCACGCCAAAGACCCGCGGGTTCGACAGCGCGGCCTTCACCTCTGCGACCTGGCCGCGGGCCGCGATGGCGATGGCGCAGATCGGGATGGTCCACAAGGTGCGCCACCCCACTAGCGCGAACGGGTTCACCGCGTTGAGCAGCACGAGGTAGAGCGGCAGCACGCCCCATAGCGAATAGGCGCCCAGCGCATAGGGCAGTCCGCGCGGCGATGACGCCGGCGCTGCTGCGTCCGGGGCGGGCGAATTGGGTGCGATTCTGTTCATGCTTGGCGCGCGCCTAGTGCGGCGGGGTGCCAAAGCAAAGGCAAAACGTGCTGGCTTAGCGATAAGGCGTTCAGAAAAACGACTGCGTTTCTGAAAATAAACGAGGCATTCGGCAGTTGTTCATATTCAGACCACTAATTATGAACTCAAGCCGCCGAGGTCGCTGCACCGGGCGGAGACGGATTTGAAGGAGAATGAGAATGGCCCAGTTTCTGAAGCTTCGCACCCTGGTCCTGGCAGCAGCGGTTCCCGCGATGGCACTGTCCGCTCCCGCAGCGCAGGCGGCAGCCTTTCCGGTGCAGGCGGCTTCGGTCCAGACCTCGCAGATCGCGACTGTTGCGGACATGAATGCCAATTACGATCGCCGCGACCGGTATCGCGACCGCTATGGCCGCTATGATCGCCACGACCGTTATGACCGGTACGATCGCCGCTATGACCGCGACGAGCGTCTGCGCCGCGACAGCCGGGTGTGGCGGGGGAACGACGGCCGTTACTACTGCAAGAAGGAAAACGGCACGACCGGTCTTCTGATCGGCGGCGCAGTGGGCGGCCTGGCCGGGCACGAGCTTTTGAAGGACAAGACCATGGGCGCAATCCTGGGCGCCGCGGGTGGTGCGCTTCTGGGCCGGGCTATCGACAAGAGCGACGCTCGCTGTCGTTGATCGGCAGCGAAAACAGGGGGAAGGCCGCGTCCTGCAAGGGGCGCGGCCTTTTCCTTATTGCGTGATGCCGACGCCGATCATCGCGCGCGGCTGGTCGAGCTCGGCCGAGGCGACGGGATAGTTGCAGTAATCGACCGCGTAATAGGCACCGGGCCGATGATTGCCCGACAGGCCGACGCCGCCGAACGGCGCGTTCGACGAAGCGCCGTTGGTGGGCCGGTTCCAGTTGACGATGCCCGCCCGGATCTCGCGCCAGAACCGCCCGTACAGCTCGGGCGTTCCGCCCAGCAGCGATGCGGACAGGCCGTAGTTCGTATCGTTCGCTTCGGCCAGTGCGGCCTTGAAGTTGGATACCCGGATCACTTGCAGCAGGGGACCGAACAGTTCCTCGTCGCGCCTTCCGTCCATGTCGGTGACGTCGATGATGCCGGGGGTCAGGAAAGGAAGCCCCTCGCGCTTGCGCTCGACGGGCCGGATTACCTTGCCGCCGCGCGACACGATACCCTCGTACCCGCGCAGGACGATGTCGGCGGCGGCATTGTCGATCACCGGCCCCATGAAGGGCGAGGGATGATCGAAGGGTGCTCCGACGATGATGCGGTCGACCAGCCTGGTCAAGGCATCCATCACGCGTTCGTACATGGTGTCGCGCACGATCAGGCGCCGCGCCGCGGTGCAGCGCTGGCCCGCCGTGGTGAAGGCCGATTGCACGATGGTCGCCGCCGCGTCCTGCACCAGCGGCGTATCCCACACGATCAGCGGGTTGTTGCCGCCCATCTCCAGCGCGGTGATCACGCCGGGCCGTTCGGCCAGCGCCTTGCGAATGGCGACGCCCGTCTGCGAAGATCCGGTGAACAGCACGCCGTCGATGCGCGGATCGGCGGTCAGGGCGCGCCCCTCGTCGGGTCCGCCCAGCAGCAGCTGCACGACATGCTCCGGAAAACCGGCGGCATGGAAATAGCCGACTAGCCGCTCACCCACGGCGGGGGTCTTTTCGGACGGCTTGAACACCACCGTGTTCCCCGCGAGCAGGGCAGGCACGATATGGCCGTTCGGCAAATGGGCAGGGAGATTATACGGTCCCAGCACCGCCATCACGCCATGCGGCTTGTGCCGCAGCGCGCTCTTGGCCCCCATCGCGCCTTCGGTCGTGCGGTTGCCGGCGCGTTCGGCCTGCGCCGCGATCGAGATGTCGACCTTGCCGATGATGGCCTGCACCTCGGTCTCGGCCTCCCACAGCGGCTTGCCGGTTTCGCGCGCGATCAGCCGGGCCAGCCCGTCGGCATCGCTGCGCACCTGGTT
>JAPYSD010000427.1 GCA_029936705.1 Croceicoccus sp.
TGATCACGGACATTGTTGAAACTCCTGGTCAGGTCAGATTTCCGGTCGAACCGGCCATGTTGGCTCGGCTGCCACCACTAAGACCGACCGCCCCGGAATTTTTTTAAGGGCCAGCGAATTTTTTCTGCGTCAGCGGGCTTGCGTGCAGGTGCATGTTGATTTTTTAGAGTGGGGCTTGGCGATTTTGACCCGACCATCCTACAAACGTTTTTCCTGAACCGTCACATAAGGGGGGAACCTAGTGTTAGGGGTTCGCTTTTCGAGTATTGCAGAGGCGCGGCACGGCGCCTTGATCCAGCGGCTTTCAGCCGTGTCGGACATCGTTTTTGCCAGCCAGAATATTCTTCTGCGCGATTCCAGCGAGGCCGGCGAGCCTTGCGATGGTTCGCGAACCGTGAGCCTTGAACAGGGCGATGCAGAAGGCATCGAGCGGATTTCGGCTGATCATTTTCTCGTCCGCTATCGCTCGGCATCGGGCGATCGTGCTTTTTGCAGGGTCCTGGCAGCGATGTCGGCCGGTGAAGGGCCGAGTGCAGCCGACCCCGAAAGCCTGGCTGTTTTCGCCCTCGCCCGCCGCCTTGCGGCGACCGACATCCCGATCCTGATCAATGGTCCGACTGGAACCGGCAAGGAGATACTGAGCCGGTTCGTCCATAGCTGTAGCCCGAGAGCGGGCGAGCAGTTCATCGCGGTGAACTGCGCCGCGATGCCTGAGACAATGCTCGAGGCAATGCTGTTCGGTTATCAGAAGGGTTCCTTCACCGGGGCTAATGCGGCGAGTGAAGGATTCATCCGGGCCGCTGAAGGCGGGACGCTTCTTCTCGATGAGATCGCCGAGATGCCCCTGTCGCTCCAGAGCAAGTTGCTGCGGGCCATCCAGGAAAGTGAGGTGGTGCCGCTCGGGGCGACGATGCCTATCAAGGTGAATGTCCGCATCATTGCGGCGGCAAATCGTGATTTGCCTCTCGAAGTAGCCGAAGGCCGCTTTCGCGAAGATCTCTATTACCGGCTGAATGTCTTTCCGCTGTCGCTTCCCGCGCTGAGTGAGCGTCTGCAGGACATCGATATTCTCGCGCAGACGATGGCGATCAGACACAGTAGCGGCCGCGAGGTGGTGCCGTGCCTTTCGGAGGCAGCAGGCGAGGTCCTGCGCGGCCATGATTGGCCGGGCAATGTGCGCGAGCTTGAGAACGTGATCCGGCGCGCGCTGCTGCTGTCAGACGGCGGCGACATTATCGAGCCCTCGCACATTCTCTTCGATAGGGGCACCAGGCCACCTGCAGAAATTGGCGAGCGCCAGCAATCCGGTCAGGTGATCCCGCTCGACTTTTCTGGTCGCGGTGATGAACGGTTGGCCTCGGTCAAACAGGAAACCGAGACGAAGGTCATTCTGAACGCTTTGCGCAGGCATGAAGGGAACCGCGGCAAGACCGCGAGTTTCCTCGGCATTTCCGAGCGAACACTTCGCTATCGGCTCGCTTCGATGCGGGATTCCGGCATCGATGTTGATGACCAGATCCGGGAGGCAGCACAATGTCAGCGCTAGGATCTCTAGGGCCCGGTTTCAGTGTTCAGCAGATCATGGATCTGCGGGGAAAACTGATCGACGGATCCTCATCGCTTCAGGACTTGCATTCATCTGTAAGCGGCACCGCTGGTAATGATGGCAAGGTAGGTGGCGGCTTCGAAGCAACGCTTCGCGGCATGGTCGGCGGTGTGAACGATGCACAGCAAAAGGCCGGCGATGTGAGCGCGGCGTTTCAGCGCGGGGAAGTCACCGACGTCGCTCAGGTGATGCTTGCGCGTCAGGAAGCCGGGGTAGCGTTCGAGGCGACGCTCCAGGTGCGGAACAAATTGCTGTCCGCCTATCAGGAAATCATGAGGATGGGGGTCTAATCCATGACGGACATGGTTCCGGCAATTCCGGCACCTGCTAGCGCAGTGCCGGCAAGGTCGCTTGCGGCCCCGCTCTTTGACCGTGAGGGCGGTCCGATCCTTACCCGAGTGAAGGCGTTCGCCGCGCAAGACCAGATGCGAAAGATGATGCCGGCCTTTATCGCGGTGTCGGCGCTCGGGGTGGCAGCACTCGCTTGGTCTCAACTCGCTCCATCGCCGCAGCGGATGCTGTATTCTGGGCTCGACGATCAGGATCGTGCAGCGGTTACTCAGCTGCTCGATAGCCAGGGTATCGACTGGAGGATCGACAATTCGACGGGCGTTCTGACGGTCGACGAAGAGGATTTTTACAAGGCGCGCATGCTTGCGGCCACCGATACCAGTCTAGGCGCGCCGGAAAGCAGCCTCGAGATGATGGACTCACTTCCGCTGGGAGCGAGCCGAACGATGGAAGGCGAGCGGCTTCGAATTGCTCGCGAACGCGAACTCACCCTGACGATTGGGCAGATCGAAGGCGTGGAGTCGGTTCGTGTGCATTTGGCAGAAGCTGAGCGCTCTGCATTCGTGCGGGAGAATATTCCGCCATCAGCTTCGGTCATGGTCAATCTCGCGCGAGGACGTCAGCTTTCTGAATCGCAGGTTCGCGCAATCGTGAACCTAGTTGCGGCATCGGTGCCGGGCATGACGATCGATTCCGTCCGAGTTGTCGACCAGTCCGGTCGCTTGCTTTCGGATCCGGCGACTAATGATGGAGACCGGCTGGACCTGCAGGCGCGCATAGAAGATAAGCTTCGCAGCCAGGTTGCCCATTTGCTCACGCCCATGTTGGGCGAAGGAAGCTTTTCGAGCGAGATCCAGGTCGATCTCGATATGGATGAGGTCACCCGGGCGAGCGAGAGCTATGACAAGGATGGCGCGCTTCGCAGCGAGAACTTGGTGACTAGCCAGTCCGCGAATGGGAATGCGAGCGGCATTCCGGGAGCCTTGACCAATACTCCGCCGCCGACGCCTCAAGCTGAAGAGGGTGCGCCGGAAGGCGGCCAGAACGCGGTATCGGAGGCTGGAGGAAACACCGACAGTTCGTCGAGCAGGCGCTGGGAGCTGGGGCGCGAGGTGTCGGTCGCGAATAGCGCGCCCGGCGCGATAAAGCGTCTATCGGTTGCAGTCGCGTTGAGCGGCGATGCGATCAAGGGAGCGAACGAGGCCAAGCTTGCCGAGTTGAAGACCCTGATTTCAGCGGCAGTAGGCGCGAACGAGGCCCGCGGCGACCAGGTGGCTGTCATGGTCAGCGAATTCGAGCCGATCAATGCGGTCGATACGCCGTTCTACGAAGAAGGTTGGTTCGCCCGTTTGCTGCGAATTGGTGGCGGCATCCTGGTGGCTCTGGTTATCGTCGCATTGGGCGCCCGTCCCCTTCTTCGAAGCCTGAAAGGCCGAAACGATGCCAAGGAGGTTCCGGCGCTCGAGGGCCCTTCCGAGGATGCTCAGCAGACGGATGATGAGATCAACAAGGAAGCGCTGGCTCTCGTCGATGCTGCGAGAAAGCGAGAGCGGCTGACCGAGCGTGTCGGGCTCGCACGGAATTACATCGATGAAGAGCCTGACAACGCATTCGCGGCCTTTCGCGAGATGCTGAACGAAAAGCGTGATCCCGCGATGGCGGCGAACTGATGCCG
>JAPYSD010000428.1 GCA_029936705.1 Croceicoccus sp.
CGTCGACCTTGCGCATCCCCTTGCCGCCGCCGCCCGCGACCGCCTTGATCAGCACGGGATAGCCGATCTTGTCGGCTTCGGCGGCCAGGCGCTCGGCGGACTGGTCCTCGCCCTCGTAACCCGGCGTGACCGGCACGCCGGCCTCGCGCATCAGCTTCTTGGCGGCGTCCTTCAGCCCCATGGCGCTGATGCTGGAAGGTTTCGGCCCGATCCAGATCAGCCCGGCATCGATCACGGCCTGCGCGAAACCGGCATTCTCGGACAGGAAGCCATAGCCGGGGTGAATCGCCTCTGCCCCGGTCTGCCTGGCGGCTTCGATGATCCGGTCGCCCAGCAGATAGCTTTCGGCAGCGGGCGCGGGGCCGATATGCACTGCCTCGTCCGCCGCGCGCACGTGCAGCGCGCTGGCATCGGCGTCGGAATAGACCGCGACCGTGGCCACGCCCATCTCGCGCGCGGTGCGGATGATGCGGCAGGCGATCTCACCGCGGTTGGCGATCAGCAGTTTCGAGATCATTCGGGATTCTCCGGCGCGCCCAGTTCGGCGCAGAGTTCGGTGGGTTCGACCGTGTAGGACATGTTGGTGACGCGCCACGTACCATCGCTGCGCGACAGCGAGATGGAATCGATCCCGCAATGCGTCCTCTCGCCGTCCACCCAGAATGCATAGGGCGCCCAGACTTGCGCCATGTCGCCGTGCTGCAGCACGGTGGGAACGCCCAACCTTTGGGCCAGCTGGTGGTCGTCCGGGCCGGTGCGGCCGGTCATGATGGCGTTGGAGCGCACGATCAGCCTGGGATCGGCCGGTTCCATCAGATTGTGGATGAAGATCGTGCCCTCGGGCGCCAGCACTTCGCGGAACTGTTCGCCATCTGCGGTGCCAAGCCGGTCGAACAACGCGTTGATTGTGTAGAGGATGGCAGTGCGATCGTCGCCCTCTTCCGGCGGCGGCACCGCGGCATTGGCGGCAAGCAGCAAGGCAGAGGATAGCAGGGCAAGCGTCATGGCCGTCACATCCTGAACACGCCGAACGGCGCGCGCTCGGCAATGGGCGCCTCGAGCGAGGCGGCAAGGGCGAGGCCCAGCACGTCGCGGGTCTGCGCGGGGTCGATCACGCCGTCGTCCCACAGGCGGGCGGTGGCGTAATAGGGATTGCCCTCGTCCTCGTATTTCCGGCGGATCGGCGCCTTGAATGCCTCGGCCTCGTCCTCGCTCCAGTTCGCGGCATCGCGGTGGACGGTGGCGAGCACGCTGGCGGCCTGTTCGCCGCCCATCACGCTGATGCGCGCATTGGGCCAGGTGAACATGAAGCGCGGGGCATAGGCACGCCCGCACATGCCGTAATTTCCCGCGCCGAAGCTGCCGCCGATCACGACGGTGATCTTGGGCACCTGCGCGGTGGCGACGGCGGTGACCAGCTTGGCGCCGTGCTTGGCGATGCCTTCCGCCTCGTACTTGCCGCCGACCATGAAGCCCGAGATGTTCTGCAGGAACAGCAGCGGAATGCGGCGCTGGCAGGCCAGCTCGATGAAATGCGCGCCCTTCTGCGCGCTCTCGCTGAACAGCACGCCGTTATTGGCCAGGATCGCGACCGGCATGCCCCAGACATGCGCGAAACCGCAGACCAGCGTGCTGCCATAGAGCGGCTTGAATTCGTGGAACTCGCTGCCGTCGACCAGCCGCGCGATAACCTCGTGCACGTCATAGGGCGCCCGCACGTCGTCGGGAATGATGGAATAGAGGTCCTCGGCATCGAACCTGGGCGGCCGGGGGTCGCGGATCTCGACATCCCTTGCCGCGCCAGTGTTCGCGCCCAGGTGGCTGACGATGTCGCGCACGATGGTCAGCGCGTGTTCGTCGTTCTCGGCCAAATGATCGACCACGCCCGACTTGCGCGCATGCAGGTCCCCGCCGCCCAAGTCCTCGTCGCTGATGACCTCGCCCGTGGCGGCCTTCACCAGCGGCGGCCCGGCAAGGAAGATCGTGCCCTGTTCGCGCACGATCACCGTTTCGTCGCTCATCGCCGGGACATATGCGCCGCCCGCGGTGCAGCTTCCCATCACGCAGGCGATCTGGGGAATGCCCATCCCGCTCATGTTCGCCTGGTTGAAGAAGATACGGCCGAAATGGTCGCGATCGGGAAACACCTCGGCCTGGTAGGGGAGGTTCGCACCGCCACTATCGACCAGATAGATGCACGGAAGGTGGTTCTCCTGTGCAATTTCCTGGGCGCGAAGGTGCTTCTTGACGGTCATCGGATAGTACGATCCGCCTTTTACGGTGGGATCGTTGGCGGCGATCATCACCTGCCGGCCCGATACGCGGCCGATCCCTGCGATCATCGATGCGCCGCTGACGTCGCCCTCGTACATGCCATTGGCGGCAAGCTGCCCGATCTCAAGGAACGGCGAGCCGGGGTCCAGCAGCCGCTCCACCCGTTCGCGGGGCAGCAGCTTGCCGCGTGCGACATGCTTGTCGCGGTGCCGTTGCGGTCCGCCCAGCGCGGCTTCGGCCACCTTGTCCCGCAGTTCCTCCGCCAGCTTGCGGTTATGCGCGGCGCGCTGCTTCGCCTCGGCGCTGTCGCGATCGAGTTTGGAGGTCAGGACTGGGGCACTCATCTAGCTCTCGCTCTCCGCCTTTTTCTTGGGCTCGCCCGCGATCAGATAGCGATATACGCCCACTGCATTGATCGCCAGAAGCCCGATATTCTGCCAGCCGATGCCCTCGCCCTCGTCATTCAGAAAGCCCCACGCGATCAGCGCGATCGAACTGGTGACGAAGATGACGAAAGCCCAGCCGGTCAGTTTCACTCCAAGGTTAAGCGAGACCAGAAACGCAGCCAGAAGTGCCGCACCCGCCCCGTAATACTGCAGGACGTTCAGTGTCGTCTCGCTCATGCAATGTCCTCACGATCAGCTTTTGAGTAGTTCCCGGCCGATCAACATGCGTCGTATCTCATTCGTTCCGGCGCCGATGTCCAAAAGCTTGGCGTCGCGCAAATAGCGCTCCACCGGCCAGTCCAGCGTGTAGCCCGCGCCGCCCAGCGCCTGCACCGCCTCGTTCGCGGTGCGAAAGGCATTCTCGCTGGCCAGCAGGATGGCGCCCGCCGCATCGAAGCGCGTCGTCTGCCCTGCGTCGCAGGCCCGCGCGACCGCATAGGAATAGGACCGCGCCGATTGCAGCGCGACATACATGTCGGCCAGCTTCGCCTGCATCAGCTGGAACGAGCCGATGGGTTTGCCGAACTGCTCGCGCTCGCGCAGATAGGGGATCACGGCGTCGAGGCAGGCCTGCATGATGCCGATCTGCACGCCCGACAGCACGACACGCTCGTAGTCGAGGCCGCTCATCAGCACCTTCACGCCCTCGCCGACGCCCGCCATGACATTGTCGTCGGGCACGAAGCAGTCGTCGAACACCAACTCGGAAGTCGGCGATCCGCGCATGCCCATCTTCTCGATCTTCTGGCCGATCGAGAAGCCCTCGAAGTCCTTTTCGATCAGGAAGGTCGTGATGCCGCGCGGGCCTGCGTCGGGGTCGGTCTTGGCATAGACGACCAGTACGTCGGCAT
>JAPYSD010000429.1 GCA_029936705.1 Croceicoccus sp.
AGCCGCGCTCATGGTTCGCGTAGATCAGCTCGTGGTTGCAGGGCGGCACGTCGGCTAGGATGCCCAGCCAGCCAAAGGGATAGACGCGCTCGAACTCCTTGCCGACGCTGGCTGGAATCGCCTGGCGGCTTGGGCCGTGGAACCCGTCGCAGCCGACGATGAAGCGGCAGTCGACGCGCTGCGGCGATCCGCCGCTTGTATAGGTCACGTGCGGACCGGCGCCGTCGATATCGTGCAGTTCGACGTCCTCGGCGCCATAGACCACTTCCAGCCCGCGCGCCTCGCTCGCTTCCATCAGGTCGCGGGTCAGCTCGGTCTGGCCATAGACCATGACTTCCTTGCCGGTCAGCTCCTTGATGTCGATGCGGATCAGCCGCTCGCCATCGGCAAGGTTGAAACCGTCATGCGGCAGCCCCTCGGCCTTCATCCGGTCATCCAGGCCAAGCCGCTTCATCAGGTTCACCGTCACCTGTTCCAGCACGCCCGCGCGGATGCGGCCCAGCACATAGTCGCCGGTGCGCCGTTCCAGCACGATGCAATCGATGCCTTCCTGCGTCAGCAGATGTCCCAGCAGCAGGCCCGCCGGCCCCGCCCCGATGATACAGACCTGTTTCTTCATTTCATAATCCTCGCCAGATTGCGCTTTGCCGCCATTGTGCCATCCGGCACCGCTTTTCGAAGGGACAGGCTGGCTATTATCTGGTACTTTCCCGCCATGAAGAGCCAGCCCGCACCGATACCGCGCTATGCCCTGCTGGGTGAGGATCCGGGCAGCGGGCACGAGGAACTGGTGCATTGCGAGACGATTGCCGCGCGCAGTATTCGCTATGACTGGGAAATCCCGCCGCACCGCCATCCCGCCCTGTGCCAGCTGTTGCTGGTATTTGACGGACAGGCGCGCATCGCCCTCGATTTCCATGCGACGCAGCCGCGCGCGCCTTTCGCGCTGGTCGCGCCCAGCGGCGCGGTGCATGCGTTCCGCTTCGACCCCGACGTCGACGGGCTGGTGCTGACCCTGTCGAACACGCTGGTGCAGGCGCTGTCGGGCGACGCGGCGCTGGCGGATATCGTCAACGCCCCGCGCATCGCCGCATTGTCGGCGGTCACCGCGGCCCGCATCCGCGCGGTCGGGGAACAGGTCCTGCTAGCCGCCGGCCCCGCCCCCGCGCGCGAGATGCTGCGACGCACGCTGGCCGAAGCGCTGCTGCGCATCCTGGCGGAGGATTGCGCCGGTCCTGACCGCGAGCATGGCGACCGGCTGGTCACCCGCTTCCAGTCCCTGGTCGAGACGCATTGCCGCAATGAACGCAGGCTGGCGTTCTATACCCGGACCTTGGGCTGCACCGAACGCACGCTGACCCGCCGGGTCCGCGCGGCGCTCGACGTCAGCCCGATCGAATTCGTGAACCAACGCCTCAGCGCCGAGGCGACCCGCCTGCTACGCTTCACCAACGCCAGCTGCGCGCATGTGGCCGACGAGCTGGGCTTTGACGACCCCTCCTATTTCTCCCGCTTCTACCGCCGCATGACCGGCCGCTCTCCCAGCGAAATCTCGGGGCGGGAGCTGGGCTGATCGCTGCGCAATTGGTGACACCCGCCCGCCGATCGTTGAAAAGGCGGGCACCGGCGTGCAATGCCAACCGGCAAGGCTTGTCGGAATCAGGGTTGATCTATGAAATGCGTCGCGTGCCAGTCGGAGGATTTCATCGACCGGGGCAGATACAAATATATTCGCGGCGATGCCTGGCAGAAATACGCACCCGGCCTGCGCCTGTTCGAATGCCGCAATTGCCACACGACGCAGGTGAATCATGATCGGCTTAATCTGCCGATGGTCATCGAGTATTATGGCGGGTCCTATCGCGGCGATGGCCATTCGGCGACGTCGGCCGCCGGCTTCGAAAAAAAGGTCCGCCGCGGGGTCGGGCTGGCCCGGCTGGCCGACAAATACCTCGACCAAGCGCCTCGCGATTTCTATGAATTCGGCGCGGGACATCTCGCCAATCTCGAAGCTGCGCGCAGGGTCTGGCCCGGCGTGACCCTGCTGTGCGACGATGCCGACAAGAATGCGATCAGCAACAGCGAAACCGTCGACTACGCGCCGCTGGACGAGCTCGACCGCCAGGTCGACGTGCTGCTGATGTGCCATGTGCTGGAACATCTGATTGACCCGGTGGCCGAACTGCGCCGTCTGGCCAATCATATCGCGCCGGGCGGAATCCTGTTGATCGAAGTGCCGAACAAGCCTTGGCCAAGCGTCAATGGCCAGAAATCGCACGATCCCCACATCACGTTCTTCACACGCGATTCCATCGCGCTGATGTTCAGGAAGAACTTGGCCGACGTGTTCGAGGTAAAGGAAACCGGGACCTCTGGAGAGATCGCCGACACGGGACTGAAGTACCTCGTCAAGGAATACCTCAGGTTCATCAAGCGGCGCTTCACCCGGCTGACCAGGATCGACGTCACCAACCCGGTATCCGCCCCCGACTGGGTGTTCGAAACCCGGCCCGACGATCGGGGCTCGACGCTGCGACTGGTGGCGACGAAGCTTTAGGGCACTGCCAGCAGGCCCCCCACATCACCGCCGGAACGCGGCGCGAAAGCTCCACCACAGGATGGCGACCGTGGCCGCGCTGATGATCGCGCCCCAGATCCAGTAGGGCAGGAACAGCACCTGCGCGATGGCGGCGGTGTCGGATGGCTGGCCTGCGCCCACGCCCGCGTCGCTGAACAGATAATCGAATTGCCGCCACACGCTGATCCCGGCCTGCACGCCCAGGAACTGGATCGCGAAATGCCGCACCGGCACCGACCACTTCCACGCGATCATGGCAATCACCGCGGCCAGCGGCGGCAGCACCAGCCAGCCGGTCAGCGAGCGGACCCAGACCAGCGTGCTGACCGCCAGCGCCGCCGCCAGCACGGCCAGCGCGATGCGCGTCGCTCGCGCGCTGCGGGACGAAACGATCAGCGATCCGCCCGCGATGGCCGGACCCAGCGGCCCGGATGCCGAGATGATGGCATCGGTCACGCGGAACCTGTCCGCGGGCAGCATAAGCTGCGCCACGCCCGACCCGTTCGGATAGATGATCAGCCGCTCGAACACCGCGCCCGATGCCAGGGCGGCAAGGCCGTGCCCCATTTCATGGAACCACGTTGCCAGGATGGTGAACGGATAGAGCGCGAAGGCGCCGATCCGCGTCTGCCACAGCAGCACGGAAAACACGCCGATCGCGACCAGGAGTCGCGCACGTTCATGCCGGCTATGTTTGTCGGTCGGTGTCTGCATGGGCCCCTTGTTCCTGGCTGCGTGGGCGCGTCAGCAGCGCTGCGCCCTGGGCTGTATCGCGCAAACCGGGCCGGGGCGCCATGCCCGCGCCGCTATTCCTCAAGCCCCAGCGCGTCCAGGTCGACCGTGGCGGCGGCAAGGTCCGCCTGCGCGGCGGCGATGCGGGCGCGGGCGTTGATCAGCTGGATCTGCGCGTCATTGGCGGTTTCCTCGCGCTGGTTGACCAAGAAGAAATCGCTCGACCCCAGCTGGAAACGCCGGCGTTC
>JAPYSD010000430.1 GCA_029936705.1 Croceicoccus sp.
GACTGGCGGTGCATGGCGTACAGCGCCATCGCGCGCCACGTGCCGCCGACCATGAACAGCGGCCCGTTGATCGAATGATCCCAGCCGGCTTCGCGCAGGGCCTGGTCGATCACGTCGTCGACGCGCCGCTCGCCCTGTTCCAGCAGACTGGCCAGCCGCAGCGTGCCCAGCGGCATGCTGACGCCGCCCTGCGGTTCGCCGTCACGGATCGCGACCAGTTCCAGGCTGCCCCCGCCGAGGTCTGCGACTACGCCGTCGCGGCCGGGGAACGCCCCGATCACGCCCGCCGCGCTGATCTGCGCTTCCTTCTCGCCTGAGATGAGGCGGGGCTCGAGGCCGAGTTCCCTAACCTTCTCCAGGAATTCGGGGCCATTGGCCGCTTCGCGTACGGCGGCGGTCGCGACGGTCTGGACGTCCTCGATCTCGAGGTCCGACAGGATCAGCGCGAAACGGGCGAGGCCGGCCAGCGCCAGTTCCATCCCGTCCTCGGGCATCTTGCCGGAATCGGCCAGGTCGCGGCCAAGCCGTGCGGTCACCTTCTCGTTCATCAGCACGGTCGGCGCACGGGACGATCCGCCATAGGCGACCATGCGAACCGTGTTCGAGCCGATGTCGATGACGGCGCAGTTGTAACCCCCGTTGTGGCGGGAGGAATCGCGCTTGCGCCGGATATGCTGGGAACTCATTGTTCTGACCTTATCAGACCTGGGCCCCCTTGCGCAGGGCAAGGCGCGGCACGGCGTCTTCGACAAGTGCCTGCCCGCGCCCCGACAGCGAGGGATTGGTCATGAAGTAGTTATGCAGGTTGAAGGACCTGTCGGTGGAATCGGCGCGGATATAGCTGCCATCGTCCTGCAATATCCAGCTTTGTTCGGTGTCCAGCAGGTTGGCGAGCAGCACCTGCTGAAGGATCTGGTCGTGCACCGTACGGTTGCGGATCGGCACCATCGCCTCGACCCGGCGGTCTAGGTTGCGGCTCATCGCATCGGCGCTGCTGATGAACACCCGCGCACGCGGACTGGGCAAGCGGTAGCCGTTGGCGAATGCCCAGATGCGGCTGTGTTCCAGGAACCGGCCGATGATCGACTTCACCTCGATCGTGTCTGATATGCCGGGAATACCGGTCTTGAGGCAGCAGATGCCGCGCACCACCAGGCTGATGTGCACGCCCGCCTGCCCCGCCTCGTACAGCTTGTCGATCACGCCCTTGTCGGTCAGCGAGTTGAGCTTGGCCCAGATCGCGGCGGGACGTCCGGCCTGCTGGTTCGCGATCTCGCGGTCGATATTGCGATAGAGTTCGTCGCGCATGTCGATGGGCGAGACGACCAGCTGCTCCAGCCCGTGCGGCTCGACATAGCCGGTGACGAAATTGAACAACTTGGCGGCATCGCGGCCAAAGCGGGGATCGGCGGTAAAGAAGGACAGGTCGGTATAGATGCGTGTCGTCACCGGATGATAATTGCCGGTGCCGAAGTGGCAGTAGGTCCGGTACCGGTTGCCTTCGCGCCGGACGACCATCGACACCTTGGCATGCGTCTTCCAGTCGACGAAGCCATAGATCACCTGCACGCCCGCGCGTTCGAGCTGGTTGGCCCAAAGCAGGTTCTGCTCCTCGTCGAAGCGCGCTTTCAGCTCGACCACGGCGGTCACCGACTTGCCGGCCTCTGCCGCGGCGATCAGCGCGTTGATGATCGCCGATTGCTTGCCCGCGCGGTAAAGCGTCTGCTTGATCGCCACCACGTCGGGATCGTTGGCGGCCTGCCGGACGAAATCGACCACCACCTCGAAACTCTCGTAAGGGTGGTGGATGACGATGTCCTTTTCACCGATGGCGGCGAAGCAGTCCCCGTCATGTTCCATGATGCGTTCGGGATAGCGCGGGGAATATGGCTCGAACTTCAGATCGGGCCGGTCTTCCTCGGCGATGTCGGCCAGCCCCTCGACCCCGATCATGCCGTCGGTCTTGATCACCTGCGCGTCCGACAGGCCCAGCTGATCGCGCAGCAGTTCCTCGGCCACGGGATCGAAATCCTCCTCGATCTCCAACTGGATCACCCGGCCGCGTCGGCGGCGCTGGATCGCGGTACGGAAATAGCGGACGAGATCCTCGGCCTCTTCCTCCAGCTCTATGTCGGAATCCCGCAGCACGCGGAACGCGCCGTCGCCCTCGATCCGGAAGCCCGGGAACAGCAGGTCGGCAAAGCGGCAGATCAGCCGCTCGATGGAGATATAGGTCGCCTCTTCCCCGCCCGGCACCCGCACGAAGCGCGGTAGTGCAGACGGGATCAAAATCATCTCCACCACCTGTTCGCCGTCGGAGACGCGGGTCAGGTGGAACAGCACCCCCAGCCCCTGGTTCGCGACGAAGGGAAACGGGTGCGCGGGATCGATGGCCTGCGGCGTCAGCACGGGAAGCAGGTGATCGAGGAAGTAATCCTTGAGCCAGTGGCGCGCATCGACATCGATACGCCCTTCGTCCGCGACATGAATGCCCGCGCTGACCAAAAGGCCATGCAATTCGCGCCAGACTTCCTGCTGCTCGGCCTGCAGTTCCTCGGTCGCCTCGCGAATGGCGGCAAGCTGCTGCGAGGGAGTGCACCCGTCGATCGAGAGCTTCGAGATGCCGCGCCGAACCTGCCCGGCAAGCCCGGCCACGCGGATCATCATGAATTCGTCGAGATTGCTGCCTGAGATCGAGAGGAAGCGAATGCGTTCCAGCAGTGGGTAATCGGGACGTGCAGCCTCGGCCAGGACGCGCCGGTTGAAGGCCAGCCAGCTCAACTCGCGATTGTAGTAGAGGTCCTGCGCCGGAAGCGTATCGGTGGAGGCCGCTTCGGATGGGGTCATTTCGTTCATCACATTCGCCATGCAGGATAAATAGCTATGGCCGCGCGATGCGGAAACGGTGTTACGACCGTGTTACAGTTTGCTGACAGGTATCGGACCGGCATCTCGCTTGCAGGACTGGCTTGGGCGCGAACGAGCGCCATGGGTTAGGTTTCGGAACGGCTCGATCATGCGCGCTTGCAGCACGCGAGACAAGGATCGAATCCGCTTTGCCAGTGCGGTTTCGCGCCT
The DNA here is from genome assembly GCA_029936705.1 of Croceicoccus sp. Lineage (GTDB taxonomy): Bacteria > Pseudomonadota > Alphaproteobacteria > Sphingomonadales > Sphingomonadaceae > Croceicoccus. The sequence continues at coordinate 3,079 of JAPYSD010000430.1, forward strand.
GCCTTTTCGAACGCAAAAAGGGGCGCGGTTCGCACCGGGTGATGCAGACCGCGCCCCTGAAGGGCAGAAATTGGGGGACCTTGCCCTATTCGGCCTTGGCCATTCGCGACTGCGTGAATTCGCCGCGGTCCAGCATCCCCAGCGCCTTGCGCGCGAGGTTGCGCGAATCCTGCCAGTCACCCCTGGCGGTCTCCATCTGGTAGCGCATTCGGTTGTCGGCGACGCGGGTGAACATCGCGCGGGCCATCTCGGTCTCGCCTTCGCGGGCGTAGCTGACACCGCGGTTGAGCAGTTGGACGGGATCGCCGTTGTCCAGCACTGCGGCGACCTCGATCTCATCGCTGGAGGCGGTCGGCTGCATCGCAGCGTCCTGGCCGTCGGCAGCATTGGCGGCAGCCGTCGTGGATCCTGCCAGAAGCAGACCTGCAAGCAGCGTAGCGATTGCCATTTTCATCTCTCCTTATCGTCTTCTTGAG
>JAPYSD010000431.1 GCA_029936705.1 Croceicoccus sp.
CGCGCCGCGCCCGCAGTGGCGGCAGAAGAAGGTGAAGGCGCTGGTCGATTTCCTGACCGCCGCGAACGGAGCCGCGCCCGGCGCCTGAAGCAGGGGTGCGACCACCGGCCGCACCCGCACTCGCGTCAGCTGAAGGCGATCAGCGCGGAATCTCCCACCGGATCGCGTTTTCATAGCGGCCCGCCGTCCGGGCGCCGTCGGTACCCGTCGCCGCCTCGAACCGGGCGCGGCGCGACACCAGCTTGCACGCGGCCTCGTCCAGCCCCTTGTGCCCGCTGGACGCGGTGACGGTGCAGCCCGTCACCCGGCCCTGCGCGTCGATCTCCAGCCGGAAGCGGGTCAGCCCCTCGTTCCCCTGCCGCAAATCGCGAGATGGATAATCGGCGGGCGTCACCCATCCCCCCGGATTGCCGCGCGGCACGGCATCCTTCGCCTCGAACGCGGGCTTTGGCGCAGGCGCGGGCGGCAGCGGCGGCATCGGGATCTTCGCCACGCCCGCATAGGGCGAGGGGGCGAGCGGCACGTCGATCACCGTCACGTCCACGCTGGCAGGCCGGTCGATGGTGATCCGCGTATCGGGCGCCGGCGGCAATGGCGCGTCGCTCGGCTCCGCCTCCGTCTTGGGCAGCGGGTCCAGCTCGACCGTCTCGACGTCGGGAATGAACTTCGCCTCGATCGACTTGCCGACCTCGGTGATCACCGTCGCTCCGAAACCGGATACCAGCGCATAGCCCAGCGCGGCGTGGATGACGGCAACCGTCGCGATCGTTGTGCCGCGGTTTCCGGTCTGCGGTGTGTCTGTATAGGACATCAGGCACCTCTCCTTATGGCGCCCGGCCCCCGGGTTTGATCCACTGACCGAAGCTGGCCGGGCGAGTGGGACGACGATCCTATCACAAGTAACAGGTAAGTCGATAAATTCTGCAAAGCGCCGTGCAAGCCGCTGATCCCGCTGCCGCAATCGCCCGCGCGGCGGCGCGCCCTCAGTCCCCGGCGGGCCGCTCCGCGCGTTCGCGCTGCATCCGTTCGCGCGCGCGGTCCAGCGTCTCGTTGATGCTGTCCAGGATCTCCCGCTCGCTGCGTTCGGGCGGGGCGGGCCGCTCGGCGGGCGCGCCATAGCGGGCCGGGCGGCGATTGCGCAGGAAGAACATGACCAGCGCGTCATTGTGCACCCGGTATTCCCCGATCACCTCGCCGCGCGCGACGATGGGCCGCGCCTCGCCCTCCATCGCGCGGGCGAGCGCCGTATCCTCCAGCCTCGCGATGCCGAGGTCGATGGCCTTCTCCCACGCCTCGGCAAAGCCTTCCGCCCCGCCGCGGGCGCGCAGCGTATAGAGCGCCTCCAGGCTAACCCCGATGGCGCGCGCGGCCTGCTTGACCGATCCGGTGGCGGCCAGCGCCGCGATGAAGCCGCGCTGCCGGTCCGGCGTGATCGAGTTCCGGCGCGGGAAGGGGTGAAGGAACGGCGCAAAGCCCAGCAGCGGATCTTCGGGCGAAGGCTCCGGCCCGGTAAAGGCCGCACGGCTGGTCCGCCGCCCCGGATGCAGCGACCGGCTCTCCAGCCCCGCGTCCCCGCTGCCGAAGCCGCCATCCCCCAAGCCGCCATCGCCCAAGTCGCCATCGCCCAAGCCGCGATCTCCGGCGCCGAACCCCAGCGCCGCCGTCCGCCGAGCGGACTGCCGCCGCGCCGCCCGCGTCCCCTCGGCCCGGCCGAAACGCCGCGCCGCATCCCACGCCCCGCGAAAACCCTCGCCCCCCTTGGCATAGCGCAGCTTCTCCAGCGCATGCACCGAAACCCCGACCTCTGTCGCGGCCTCAGCCACCAACCCCGTCCGCGCGAGCGCCGCGATAAAGCCGCGCTGCCGTTCGGGCGTCAGCAGACGGCGACCGGGGAGGGGCGTGAAGGGAAACTCGGGCGGGGTGCCATCGGCGGGATGGTCAGGCGTGAACATGAAGCGCGCTCCTGCGGGTGAGGGGCGCTTGGGGATATTGAGGGGCGGGGAAGTAGGAAAATAAAAGGTTTATTGATCGCGGAATGAAACCGACTTCGCGGATAGAACGATAAAATCGCTATACTCGCTCGAACGTGATCTTTCTCCCTGCGGCATTGGATTTGAGTGTCGTAAAGATTGCATCTCATTAAACAGAAATCTACCGGCGTAACCCTTATCAAAATCTACTGAATGGAAAGATTTTTTACCGTCTGAGCGCACATGATTGAAGATCGTCCAAGCGTCTTCGGACGTTTTAGAGTAATCCCCTGTTATCATCCATTTCCCGGTCGCCCCTTTGAAAAAAACGCCAGGTCCTGAATTGACGAACTCGTGAGGATGGAAAAAATAGGCTGATGTTAACAACAAAGATGAAACAGGATCAATTATGTTTTCATAGGGCCAGCTATTCGTAAAGTTCGATAAAATTTCGGCAATTTGTTCAATGTCGCGTCTCGAGCAACGAATAAAATTCGTCCATGATTCGACAATATATTCTAATGAGATTCCCTCCGGTGGCCTCAATCGGCTGAGGTCGACACCATACAATTCAAACTTACTAAGGGCAAAGTTCAAGTTTGATGCTGGGGGCAAAACGACAGTACGATCAAAAAACTTTCTTAAATAAATTCCGCTATCGAAATTGTTTCCAAAGTAGCCCTTCACAACTTCGTTTAATTGTAAAGTGTCAGTTGAGATTAAAAACACAATACCATCAATATCAAAAATATGCTTTAAGTCTTCCAACAATTGTATTGCATAGTTTGGATGACATCTGTCAAGTTCGTCAATGAAGACAAACAATGGCAACTGCAATTGGCTCTTAGATAGCTCATTTAATGCCTTGGACGATCTTCTTTTGAATGATGAGATGGAATGCTTTTCGATCTTATGCGCTTTAATCTTATTCTCAATAAGATCTTTAAAAGCATCCGCAGTGTCGTCTGCTAATTCAGCATTGTCTATCTGACCATAATGGTCGTCATATACCTCAGATAGTTTATCGATCGAAAGTCCGGTTACAGTTCGAATGAGATGCTTGCCTACTTGTTTGCTAGCTTCGACAGCAACTGGCGCCAACGCCGATTTTGCACCGTCAAGCAATCGCTTGGCTTTGCTACCGTCAGACGCTTTGTCTTCCAGTGTTTGCGTGATTGCGCTCATGATTAATATTAAGGGATCGCTGCTCCTTTCCTCTTCCCACGCATTTATGCTCGCGACCGCATAACCCTCGCCCGTCAAAATAGTCGAAAGCTTATCTAGAATGTAGGTCTTTCCGCTGCCCCAAGGTGCATCCAGATTTATAATTAACGAGCCAATATTGGCTTCTTTTCTTGCGAAATACCGCGACTTCATCAGTTTGATTAGGTGCTCGCCAAAAACCTGGCGGCCTAGTAGGTCATCATCCCAATAATCATCTTGCATAGCCGGCAGGTCCTCAGGCGTCAGTACCAATAGATTATGGCTGCTTCCTTGAAACGCTAGCCTTGACCCCACCCCCGAATCCCCCTAAGGGCCGCGCCTACCGCAAGCAGGGCTAG
>JAPYSD010000008.1 GCA_029936705.1 Croceicoccus sp.
GTTTTCGGCCCGCAAGCTCGCGATCCGGTAATGAATGTCAGCGTCGAAACGGCTGATCGCGTCGCTGCGCAATGTCGCGTTGGGCAGCACGCGGGGGTGGCCGCCCACCTGCTGTATGGCGCCGGCCCCGCCGTGTCTGTCCAGCCTTTCGGGATCATAGCCGATGAACGGCCCCGCATCGATTATATCGAGCATGTCGCTGGCAAGATCTGCAGTCAGCCTGAGCCGATCGCCCGGCATGGCAATCGTCAGTGATCCGGCAATGTCACTATCGCCGAAGACGCCCCCGAGGTTGGTGAAGCGCCATTCCTCGTTTTCATAGGTGAGAGCGGAATCGATGCGATATGTGCGTGTGGACGGTACCGCGACGCCCAGGAAGTCGAACAGATGGGCAATGTCGAAGCCGCGTGCGCCGATCCGCAGGTCAGATCCCTCGATCCGGGTCGCACCCGCCAGCGTCCCCGTTATATCAAGGCTTGTTCGCGCTCCCTCGGCATGCAGCTTAAGCCGGTTGCGCCCGCCCGCGATCGTCTCGTTGGGGCTTAGCAGGCTGCCCGTGATCGTGAACGGGCGGTCGCGCATGGTGCCATCGCCCGAGAAACGGATATCGCTGTCGAACTGCGTGTCCTGCGCCTCCACCGTTTCGATACCGATATCGGCACTCAGCTGCATTTGGGGGTCGCGATAGCCGACTTCGGTTCCGCTGATCGTGCCGCGCTGGATTTCGGGCAGCTCCAGCGGCTCGCCTTCCGCCTCGGGTTCGCCAAAGGTCCAGCTGTTGCGTCCGCCCTCCTGATCCCATTCCAGCGCTATGCGGCTGCCTTGCAGTTCGATCCATCGAAGCTGAGTTCGTCCGAAAATCAGGGGGAGCGTGCTGACGCGCGTGTCGACCAGTTCGGCGCTGAGGAAATCGGCCGCGTCGGCCCATCCGGGATTCGATATGCGGATGTCTTCGGCCATGAACCGAACGTTGAACGGCGCAAAATAGAGGTTGAAGTCCCCGCCAACGTTCACCTCCCGCTCAAGCATGGATGATGCCAGGCTTTCGAAGGGATGCTTCAGGAAGCGCCCTTTCGTAACGAAAAGGACCAGCCAGATTGCGAACAGCGCCAGCAGGATTATCGCCAGTGCGCGTATTGCCGTCCGCAGGGGTCGCGACCGGCTTTCCAGCCAGGTCGGCGCCCATAAGCGCCGCCCTAAGTCGCGCAAACGCGCGAAAGATGCCGACATGTCCACGCAGCATTAAACCTAAGCGGTCTGCGCGGGTTCCTGCGATGAATGTACGACCGCTTCCGACGAGTTTGTCGAGGGCTGGGCATGTCCGCTATGTCGGCGGGAGCGACCGCTGTGCCGGAGTCACTAAGAACCGGCAGCCGTTGACCACAATCGGTCGTTCAGTCAGCAACCGTGAACGTCCGCTTCTGAGAGAAGCTGCCGATGAGATGCCATAATATGGATGATCAGCAAAGCGCACCATTTGGTTGCGGAAATTACGGCGATCCGGGCAATGCCCTTGCGCTCCATCGCGTCGAGCATGTTCTGCGTGCCTTGGGTATAGGGCGGCGGGGGCGACAAGGGCGTTGCTGGGCGAGAAAGCCACGCCGAGCGCGGAGATAACGGCATCGCAGCCTTCCAGCGAGGCAGCCAAATCGTCCTCCAGCACGTCCGCACCGCGTTAGATGACACCGTTCATGCGTTCGCCACCGTCTGGCGGCGTGCAGTCGATCGAGCAGACGTCCAGCCCTGCGCGCAGACCATGGTAGACAACCCCCTATCCCGGTTGCGCCGCCCCCCCCGAAAACGGCGATACGATTGGAAACTGTCGTGTTTTTCCTTGTTAAACAGTGCGAATGTCGGTTTTCAAATCGCGCCGACGCCCGCTATGTCCCCCCGGAGTAGGATCTAGGCCGCTCGCGCCTTGTCTTTGGGCAGTTCCCGTCCGGCCCCCGGTCCCGTTTTCGGAGTGATGTACAATGTTCGCCGGTAGCTATTGCGGAAGCCCGCCCGCGCTGGCGGATATCGCCACCCGCTGGAACGGCGACCTTTTGCCGATCGTGATCCTTGGCAGTGCGCTCGCCCTTGCGCTGAAAACGGGCAATCGGCTGGCGGCGGGCGGAGTGGCGCTGCTGGCGCTGGCGTTCGTCTCACCGCTTTGCGCGGCCAGCGTTGCGCTGTTTTCGGCCCGTTCGGTCCATCATCTGGTGCTGATCCTGGCGGCGCTGGTCTTCGCGATGGCGATGGACCGCCAGGCTGAAGGCCGGATGCGTCTGCCGGTCGTCCCCGGCACCATCGTGATGACGGCGGTGCTGTGGGCATGGCATATCCCCGCGCTCTACGATGCGGCGCTGGCGAACATGCTCGTCTACTGGCTGATGCAGGCGACGATCCTTGGTAGCTCCATCGCCTTCTGGATGGCGATCCGCCGCGCCGGTGCGGTCGGTGCGGTCGGCGGCCTGCTGGGCGCGATGGTGCAGATGGGGATGCTCGGCGCGCTGCTGACCTTCGCGCCCGAACCGCTCTATATAATGCACGCCCTCGCCGCGCCGAGCTGGAGGCTGTCCGGCCTGGCGGATCAGCAGCTTGCCGGGCTCATCATGTGGGTGGGCGGCATGGCGCCCTTCGCGATCGGCGCCATCGTCATCGCACGGCACGGATGGCAGAACCAGGCGGGCTCACTTGCGCCTGACTGCAACGCCCGAAGCGCGCCCCGAACCGCACAATGATCCTCTCCCTCGTCAAGGCGCTGCATATCGCCGCCCTCATCATCTGGTGCGCCGGACTGATTGGCCTGCCGCTGATGCTCAGCAAGCACGAGATCGGCGAAGGGCAGGCAAGCTACAGCCAGCTGCGCCTGCTGACCCACCGGGGATACGCCTATCTGGCGACGCCCGCTGCCATCGTCGCGATCGCTGCGGGCACCGCGCTAATCTTTCTGAACGAGGTTTTCACCCTATGGATGTTCGTAAAGCTGCTGGCGGTGGGCGTGCTGGTGTCGCTGCACGCCTGGATCGGCCATCTGGTGGTGTTGATGAGCGAGCGGCGCGGGCAATATGCGCCGCGCAGCGCCCTGCCGATGCTGGTCCCGATTGCCATCACGATGCTGACAATCCTGTTCCTGGTGCTTGGCAAGCCGGTGCTGGACAACTTTGCGCCGGGCTGGCTTTCGCAGCCACTGGGTCATGAACTCCCGGTCGATGAGACGCCGATTTGATATTCGAACACCAGCTTGCCCCCGTGCCAACCGGTGAACCCGGTAAAGGCCACGGCGAAGGCAGAGATCATTATGCCGAAGGGCAGCACCGCCTGTTCGTAACCCAGCAGGCGATAGCCCCAATTCATGCCAAGGATCGAGAGCAGCATCACCGCGATGATGAAATGGGTCCAGCTGGCCGCACGCTGGCGAATGCCCGGCACGCTGAGCAGTTCGACCGTGCCCGCCAGCCCCGCGACCACGCCGAACAGGAAGCCCATCCCCGCAGCCCACAGCCCCGCGCGCGCCCAGAACGTGTCGCCCGTCCACCAGTAGAACGCATCCGCCCCCAGCACGCATGCGGTCAGCGCGATCGGGAAGGCGACCAGCATCGCGTGGATCGGATGCCCCGCCACGGCGATGCGCGAATCCAGCCGATGGAAATTCCGCTGGTTCTCGACCGGGTCGACCAGCCGATCCGGATCATTTTCGACCAGTTCGGTTTCAGCCGCTTTTCCATGCATCTTATCGCTCATCGATTCCATTCCAGGTGCCGCCCAGCCCGCCTGGCGGGCGCGGCTTGCCTTCTGCCCCTCTTTGCGGCTTGCGGGGGGGGCTTGTCCACCATCGATCCGGCCGGTCCGGCCGCTTCGCGCGTCGCGCAGCTGTGGTGGTGGATGCTGGGCGGCGCGATCGTCCTTTCGGCGCTGGTCTTTGTCCTGCTGTTGGTGGCGCTGTTCCGGCGCGGTGTCGCCGATCGCGAAACGCCTGAGCGCAAACGCGTCTGGATCGGCGGGCTGGGCCTCGCCATGCCGATCACCGTGCTGATGGCGCTGCTCGCTTTTGCGCTATGGGTGGGGGAACGCAACCTGCCGACCGGCCCCGCTGCGCAGACCATCGAGGTGACCGCCTATAATTACGGCTGGGAATTCTGTTACGAAGACGGCAGCTGCTCGGAAGATGTGCTGCGCATCCCAGCGCGTCAGCCGGTCGACCTCGACATTACCGCGACCGACGTGATCCACAGCCTGTGGATCCCGCGCCTCGCGGGCAAGATGGATGCGATCCCTGGACAGGTGAACCGCCTGCGGATCGAGGCGAGCGAGCCGGGAACCTATGACGCGGTGTGCGCAGAATATTGCGGCATCGGCCATGCCGGACATCGCTTCGTGGTGGAAGCATACGACAGCGGCGAGACGGCGACGGAGGCAGCGCAATGAATCCGATCCGGCTCCACCGGGATCTGACCCGCGTCTGGCAGGGAGACGCCGGCTGGCAGGGCATATTCAGCAACGTCAGCCACACCGATCTGGGCAAACGCTTCATCATCGCAGCGGCGGTGTTCTTCGGGATCGGCGGCGTGCTTGCCATGCTGATCCGCGCCCAGCTGGCAACGCCGGAAAGCGCCTTCGCAGGGCCTGAGGTCTATGGCCAGATCTTCACGATGCACGGCAGCATCATGATGTTCCTGTTCGCGATCCCGATGCTGGAAGGGCTCGCGATCTATCTGTTGCCCAAGATACTGGGCGCGCGCGATCTCGCCTACCCGCGGCTGACTGCGCTGGGCTGGTGGTGTTACCTGTTCGGTGGCTCGATCATGATCCTAGCGCTGCTCGGCGGTGTGGCGCCCGATGCGGGCTGGTTTCTCTATCCGCCGCTGTCGGGCAAGGAATTCACCTCCGGCGTCAATTCCGACGTCTGGCTGCTGGGCATCACCTTCGTGGAGATTTCCGCAATGTGCGCCGCGATCGAGATCGTGGTGACCATCCTCAAATTTCGTGCCGCGAACATGGGCCTTACCAGAATGCCGATCATGGCCTGGTATCTGCTGGCGACGGCGGGGATGATGATCTTCGGCTTTCCGCCGCTGATCCTGGGATCGATCCTGCTGGAGGTGGAACGCGCCTTCGGCTGGCCGTTCTTCCAGCCCGAATTGGGTGGCTCGCCTCTGCTGTGGCAGCACCTGTTCTGGCTGTTCGGCCATCCGGAAGTCTATATCATCTTCCTGCCCGCCGCTGGCGCATTGTCGACCATCATCCCGGTAATGGCCCGCACCCCGCTGATGGCCTATGGCGGGATCGTGGCGGCGGTGATGGCGCTTGCCTTCCTCAGCTTCGGGCTGTGGGTGCACCACATGTTCACCACCGGCATTCCGCACATGGCGCTGGGCTTCTTCTCTGCCGCGTCGGTGCTGGTCGCGATACCCACGGCGGTTCAGATCTTCGCCTGGATCGGCACGATCTGGGCGGGACGGCCCAAGTTCACGCTGCCGATGTACTACGTCCTGGGCTTCTTCGTCGTGTTCGTGCTGGGCGGGTTGACCGGCGTGATGCTGGCGATCGTGCCGTTCGACCAGCAGGCGCACGACACCGCCTTCGTTACCGCCCACCTGCATTACGTGCTGGTCGGCGGGTTCGTGTTCCCGATGCTGGGGGCGGCCTATTACTGGATGCCCCATGCCACGGGCCGCACGCGCGTGATGCGGGTGGGGGTCGCGGCATTCTGGCTGATCTTCATCGGCTTCAACCTGACTTTCCTGCATATGCACCTGACCGGGCTGCTGGGCATGCCGCGCCGGGTCTATACCTACCCGGCCGAAGCGGGCTGGACTTGGCTGAACCTCGTCTCCTCGGTTGGCAGCTTCATGCAGGCCTTCGGATTCGGCCTGTTCGCCATCGACATGGCGCTGCAAAGCCGCATCGGCCAGCGCACGCGGCGCGATCCGTGGGAGGCGGAGACGCTGGAATGGGCGATGCCCACCCCGCCCACGCAGTATAATTTCGCCAGCCTACCGACGGTTGACAGCCGCGAGCCGCTGACCCGCGACCGCAAGATCGGTGCAAAGCTTGCCGCGGGGGCCGGGCTGCTGGGCCGTGTAGTTGACGGGCGGCGCGAGACGCTGGCGGTGGACATGGTGACGGGCAAGCCGGAACATGTCGCGATCCTTCCCGGACCAAGCCGCCTGCCGGTTTACACCGCGATGGTGATCGGCGGGTTCTTCTTGTCGATGCTGCTCAGCGTCTATTGGCTCGCTCCGGTCTTCATCATCGGCACGGCGATCATGGTGTGGCGCTGGGCGGCCACGACCGGGACCGCCAGCGATTCCGGCCCTATCGACGCCGGAAACGGCGTGACGCTGCCGACCAACTTCGCGGTCGGCGGCAGCGTGGGCTATTGGGGCAGCGTGCTGGCCTCGGCAGCGAATGGGACCTTGTTCGCCTCGCTCATCTTCGGCTATTTCTTCCTCTGGGTCGTAGCGCCCAACTGGCCGCCGCCGGGCGATTACGGCTCCTATTTCCTCGAACCGGCGGTGGTGACCATCGGCGCGCTGATCGCACTGGCCGGTGCGCGCATGGGATCGCGCGATTTCGCCCGCGCCCGCCTGGGCGCAATGGCGGGTGCGGGCGGGCTGGCGCTTGCAGTCGCTGCGCTGGTGATCGGGTCGCTGCGCCACCTTCCCGGCCCGACCGAGCATGCCTTTGCCGCCGTCGGCTGGACGCTGACGGGATATGCGATATTCTCCGCGACGGTCGGTCTGCTGGTCCAGCTGTTCGTCAGCCGCCGCATCGCCAGCGGTCACGCTACCGCCGTGCGGCCATACGAATTGCGCATTGCTGCTGTGTGGAATGATTATGGCGCGGGCGTCGCGATCATCGTCGCGTGGTTGCTCGCCCTGTCAGGTGGAGCGCTGTGATTGCGCTGACCCGCATGGTGTCCGGCCTAGCGCTGTGGGCCTTCGGCTTCAGCCTGCTCTACGCCCTGCACGGCCTCGGCTGTTCGCTGGGGTGGACCGAGCCATCGCTGTTCGCTCTGACACGGATCAAGCTGTTGCTGATCGTGGCCTGGTCGGGTCTGATCCTTGCACAGGCCGCGCTGATCGTGTGGCTGCGCCGCTATCGCGGAACCCAGATCGACGTGATCGGCATCGCGATCGGATGGATCGGCCTGTTCGCCACCGTGGTCGGCGGGTTTCCGATCCTCGCCATATCGAGCTGCGTGTAAACCGGGCCGCCCGGTTACGCCGATACGCCTTCGATCTCTTCCTCACCCAGCCATAAGGTTTTCACTGTCATCCGGGCGAGGACATTCAATGGCCCTCCCAGCAACAGGCTCAGCAGGGCGAACAACGCGCCGAACACGAACAGGCAGAACAGCGTAGTGGCGGGAGGAATTTCGACAGCGTGTTTTATCGCCAGCGGCGCAATCGCATTGCCTGCGATTTGCTGCCAGACGACGAAGAAGGCGATCGTCTAGGTGACACAGAGGGAACGCTTCCTTGCGACTTTGACTGGCCAACGCTCCTCCGGAGCCGATCTTGAGCTGCCCAACCGAGAAGTTCTTAGGGCGAGGATATGACACTCCTAACGTTTCGGCGAACTGGAGTGGACGGTGTACGTCCACTTCGCAGGCTCTCAATCCAACAGAAGAATGTCAGCAATCGGTGCAGAAAAGACCGTTTTGTGCACTGCTCAACAGGGCGCGCGAAGGACTAGAAAGCGCGCATCGCTTCCAGGAAAGCTTTGAACGCGGCGGTGGGCTGACGTTTGCTGGGATAGTAGATGTGGCATGGAGGGAGGGTTGGTGCCCATCCGGACATTATCTCCACCAATTCACCGGACCGAAGATGCGATGCGGCCTGATCCATGAGCAGGCTGCAAATCCCAAGACCTTTCAGCGCGGCATCGCGCATTATGTCGATGTCATTGGTAACGAAGGTGGTTGGAACAGCCTGGTCCTTGCGCTCGTCGTCAGATTCGAATTCCCAGCGGTGGACCGCGCCAGATGTGGCATGTCGATAGCTGATACATCGATGGCTGCGGAGATCCTCTGGGTTTGCCGGGCGTCCTTGCAATTCGAGGTAGGCAGGCGAAGCGACGAACACGAGTTTCAGCGGATCGCTGATCCGCACGGAAATCATGTCGGCCTGCAATGCCTCGTCGTGCCGCACTCCACAATCGAAGCGCTCCGCGACGATATCGACCAGTCCATCGTCCACGGTCAGGTCAATCGATACGTCCGGATGCTCGCGCGAGAACCTGGGAAGCCTAGGCAGGATCAGATACGCGGCGGCGGGTTTGTGGGCGTTGACACGGATGCGCCCGATCGGGCGGCTACGAACGCTGTCCAATTCACCAAGCGCATCCTCGACAGAATCCATCGCTGGGCGCAATCGTGCGAGCAGGGCTTGACCAGCATCGGTCGGGGCGAGCGAACGAGTAGTCCGGTTGAGCAGACGGATGTCGAGACGTGTCTCCAGACTTCGCATTGCATGACTCAAGGCGGAGGATGATATGCCCATTCGTTTGGCCGCTCCAGCGAAGCTTCCCGCATCGACGATTTCTGCGAACACCGCGAGCCCAGACCAAACGTCGCGATTCATTCATGAATATCCTTCAGCAACCTATTCTGCTTTTATGCCCTAATCAATCCATGTCCCGCGCTCCACATCTTTCCCAAGACATTTGCGGAGACATTGAATTAACCTTGCTACACTTCGTCCACTCGGATCATCCGGCCTGCTTGTCAGCCCCCTTGCACTCGGGACCATGACTTTTGGCACACCTCGCTGGGGCATGGACGAGGCGGCCAGCAGGGCGGTTTTCGATCGCTATGTCGAACTGGGTGGGAATTTCATCGATACGGCCAATGTCTACTCCGGTGGCGCTTCGGAGGAGATGGTTGGTAAATTCATCGCCGATGCAGGGCTGCGCGAGCGAATGGTCCTGGCGACTAAATCCGGGTTCAACACCGGCAACGGCCCCCATGAAGGTGGGCAGGGCAGGCGTCACATTGAAGCTGCGGTGGACCGCTCGCTCACGCGGATGCAGACCGATTACATCGACCTCTACTGGATTCACGTCTGGGACGGTATCACGCCGGCGCTGGAACTGCTGCAGACAATGAGCAGCCTCGTCGCCAAGGGAAAGATCCGGTACTGGGGCCTTTCGAACAGCCCAGCCTGGTTCGTGGCGCAGCTCGCAACCCTGGCGCGTGTGCATGGATTGCCTGCGCCGATTGGGCTGCAATACTTCTATTCGCTAGTCGAGCGCGGGGTCGAGGACGAGCACGCGCCCCTGGCGCGGGAATTCGGGATGGGCATCGTGCCATGGAGTCCGCTTGCCTACGGCCTGCTCACCGGCAAGTATGATCGTGCGACGGTCGAGGCAGGGCCATCTCGGTCCGGAGGCGTGCCCAACAGCGGAGGAAGTGCCGGAGCCAGGTCGGATGACGACAAGCGCCTCGATGGCGATAATCCTTTTGGCGACCAACTGTTCACCGATCGCAACTGGCGCATCGTGGAAGCACTGAAAAAGGTAGCGTCGGACATTGGCGAGACCCCAGCCCGTGTGGCACTCGCGTGGGTCGCAGGACGTCCAGGCGTTGCATCCACATTGATGGGAGTAAGCCGCGCGGATCAGGTAACCGACAATGTCGGGGCGTTGGGCCTGACGTTGCCTTCGGAAGCGAAGACAACCCTTGAGGCCGCAAGCGGTGAAGGTGGCAGGTTCCTCTACGGGCTGTTCCAACCGGCGGCGCGCAACCAGATAGTGTTCGGGGGGGCCGACGTGATTGCCCGACCTTACGAAATGGGAGCATGAAAGCACTAGGCAAGCGGAAGCCGCCAGTCCGCTTTGGATGTCGTGATCACCACAAGCGGATAGCCCGCTTGCACCCAATCTCTGCCTACCTCAAAGATAGCCAATGCACACGCTGAATATCGGTTTCTGGCGAGAGCTGCCGTCGGGCATGACGCTATGGAACGACGGCTTCGTCCCAGATCGGTTCGATCATATCGATGCACCGGCCCGGTGAACGTACGGCAGTTCATAGGGAGCTTAAATCGGGCTCGGAATGTCCGAAATGTCGGCGATGTCAGGCAGCTTTTGCGAGCTTCTCGACCTTTATGTCCTGCTCGTGCTCGCGGGCCTGGGCCAGTTCATAGGTTGTCTGCATCCGCAACAGAGTGTCGGCCTTGATGCCGAAAGCCTTCTCAAACCGGATAGCCATATCAGCAGACAGGTTCGCATTGCCATTCAGCAAGGTGCTCAACGCCTGCCTTGATACGCCAAAATGCTCAGCCAAAGCTGTCACGCTGACCTGTGCAGGCTCCACGATTTCTGTCTTCAACCAGTCTCCCACGTGAACCGCGAGCGAAGGGTGCATCTTAAGCGCCATGATAATCCTCCAGATCCATATCGATTAGCGCGCCTTCATCATTCAAACCAAAGGTCATCCGCCAGTTTCTCGTAACCGTCATCGACCAGCTCCCCTTCCGATCGCCTGTCAGCTCATGCAGTCCGAAGTTCGGAGGCACTGACAGTTCTTCGAAGCTTTCCGCAGCGTCGATGAACGCGAGCATCTTGCGCAGCCGTCCCACGTCTCCAACCAAGCCTTTAGCGTTGCCCGTCTCAAAGAAGCGGCGCAGGCCTTTGTGCCTGATGCTCTCGATTTCCATCGTTCGGATGTAGCGCAGTGCCGCAAGATCGTCAAGTGTCGCGCGACACTTGTCTGATGGTGGTTCGACATGGGGCTACACTCGCTCTGGCCATTCCGGCCATCGGAGAACTATCATGGGACATTCAGACCTCGACCCCGCCATACAAGATCGGCGGCCTTGGAACGCAGGGGAAAATGTTGGATCGAAACGCCCGCTGAAGCCTCGCGATATCTAAGCGATCCGTTTCTATCTCGACGAACACAAACGTCTGCGTGACCGGGCTCTGTTCGATCTCGCCATCGACAGCAAATTGCGAGGCTGCGATCTGGTCAAGATCAGGATCGGCGACCTGATGAGCGCGGGGTCATTTCGGGATCGCGCGACCGTCATCCAGCAAAAGACCAATCGACCCGTGCAGTTCGAAATCATGACTGAGGCAAGCAAGGGCCTCAAGACTTGGCTCGACCGGCGTGGCGGCACAATCCGTGACTTCGTGTTCCCCAGCAGGATCGATTACCTTGGTCACTTGAGCACACGACAATATGCTCGCCTTATCGACGAATGGGTATCGACGATCGGCCTCGACAAACGAGAATATGGCACACACTCGATGCGACGGACCAAGGCGGCACTGATCTATAAGGCAACGGGTAATCTTCGCGCCGTGCAAATCCTGCTCGGCCATACCAACATCGAAAATACCGTCAGATACCTCGGTGTAGATATCGACGATGCACTGACGCTGTCCGAACGGACCGAAATTTGACAACAGTCCCGGCTTCCCGAGGTCGCCGGGGAGCCGGTTTGGCCTGATAAACGACCGGCAGGTACCAGCGGGCTTTTTTGATCCAATGAAGGGCCGCTTTGTCGGCGCAAGCTGACCATGATCGAGACCCATTTTAACGTCTGCTTTCCGCGCTTCTGTTCCTAAAGCTACCGGACCGCAATCGGCCAAAATGCGTCGTTCTTGGTCGAGCCTTCAACGGCAGCTTCTACAAAATGTCTAGGGCCATTGCTTTACGAACCGCCTTAGAGTGCTACCGGAGAGGGGTCCATGCCGACGGTGATTTGGCGCCAGATTCTGGGATGATGCACATCCTATCGCTTGCCGAACCGACATTCTGATTGCTGGACGTTCCGAGAACGCTTCAGCCGGTGAAACCCTTGACGCGGTAGATTTCCTGACCGCGGCGGAACACGACCAGCTTCTTCAGCGTCACGGGATGAAAGAACGCCTCGATCGCCTGCCCCTGTTCGGTACGGGCATAGACCTCGTAGCAATCGCCTTCGACTTGGACCTTCAGGATTTCCCAGCCTTCGAGCCATGCTTCCTTTTTCAGCTTGTTCTCGGGCTGCCAGTTCTCTGCCGGGCCGCCGCCGCAAACCACGTCGCCATCGGCAAGGACGGGCGTGGCAAGGCCTACGGCAAGCGCCGCAGCTGCGATGATCGAAACGGGGCGATAGCGTATCATGAAAGGGTCCTTTCCTTCGGCGTTTCCAACGGCCGCGACCTGAAGCGGGATAGGCCGCGCAGCAGCCATGCGGCGACAAGCGGGGCGACGTGAACAAAGGCCGGCCCCATGCTCCAATCGAGCAGCAGCCAGTGGATCAGCGACAGGCCGAGCGCAGCATAGACCAGCGTCTGGATCTGCTTCCACCGCCTTCGCAGCAGCCGGACGGCACGGTCGAAGCTGATTGCGGCGGGAATGGCCAGCAGGCCCAGCGCCAGCCACCCCGTCCAGATCGAGGGCAGGATGAATTCGCCCAGAATGGCGGACAATATCCGCATGTCGGCGCAATAGATCGCGAGATGCAGCATCGCATAGGCAAATGCGGCGACGCCAAGATTGCGGCGGATCGCCAGCCATGCGCGGAAAAAGTAGTTGAGGCCAAAAAAGGCGGAAAGTGGCCCCGGCAGCATGGCCAGAATCATCAGCCGGACCGCCATCTCGCCGCTGGGATGGAGCAGGTCCATCGCAAGCACGCGGCCCGAATACAGGTCGTACAATATCGCGGCCGCCGGGATCGCAAGTGCGATCCACAGGATTAGCCGCTTGCGCCTGCCGATCACGGCTTTGCCCAGCGGCGGACGAGATTGTGATAGACGTGGATCAGGCGGTCGATATCGGGGTCGTCCTTGGCACGGTCGACCGACAGAGCCTGCACCGACTGGTCGAGGTCGAACAGCAGCTCGCGCGCCGCGCCGTCGGCGACGGCGCTTTGGATCCAGCTGATCGCGCAGATGCGCTGGCCGCGCGTGACAGGGGTCACCTGATGCAGGCTGGAAGCGGGGTAGAGCACCATGTCGCCCGCCGCCAGCTTGACCGCCTGTGCGCCGAACGCCTGTTCGATCAACAACTCGCCGCCGTCGTATTCTTCGGGATCGGACAGAAACAGCGTGGCCGAAAGATCGCTGCGCAAGGTCAGGTTCGCTTCGGGCAGGCGCATCAGCGCCGCATCGGAATGCGTGCCGTAATGCCCGCCGTCCTGATAAAGATTGAACACCGGCGGCCAGATCGTCTCTGCCAGAGAGGCGGACAGGAAAGTCGGGTGATGGCCCAGCTTGCGCAGGATCTCTGCGCCCAGTTCGCGCGCGGTGGCGTCCTGCCGGCCCAGTTGCAGGTTCTGCTTTACCGCCACCGAACGCGTGCCCGCCGATCCGGCACCGTCGATCCAGTCGGCATTGGCCAACCGAGCACGGAAATGCTGCACTTCCTCGGCTGTCAGCAGGTTTTCGATGATTGTCAGCATGGGAGGCTTGCCTAGAACAAATCTCTCGAAAACGGGAGGCAGAACGGAGCCGCCCCCCGTCTCCGCGTATCAGTAACGAAGGTTCAGCGTACCGACGATCTGCCGCGCATCGCCTTTGTAGACGAAAGCGCCGCTGCGATAGGCGGTCAGATAGTAATCCTCGTTCGTGAGGTTGTTGACGTTGAGGCGGAAGTCCATGTTCCGGTTGAACCGGTACTCCGCGAACAGATCGCCCACCGTATAGGCCGGCACCGGCTGGCTGTAGTAGAAACTGCCATCCGGACGCGTGCCATAGCCGGGCGCCGTGTCGGGCTGACCCGCATAGCGCTTGCTCTTGTGCTTGATCGCAAATCCCAGTGCGAAATTGTCGATCTGGTAGCGCGTCTGAAACTGCGCCTGGAAATCGGCGAAGTTCGACAGGGTCATGCCTTCGGTAAACGGATTGCTGGCGGATTCGAGCACTTCGGCATCCATCACTGTCAGGCCGCCCTGCATCGACCATTGGGGCGTGATATTGCCTGCAAGGCCCAGTTCGACGCCGCGCACGCGGTTCTTGCCCGTATTGCCGGTGCCGATCGGTTCGTAACCGCTGCCGGCGGCTTCGAACACATCATCCTTGGTGATCTGGAAGACGGCGGCGGTCAGCAGGAACTTGTCGTCGAACAGGTTGAACTTGGTGCCCAGCTCCAGATTGACCGACCGTTCGGGCTTGGTGCCGCCGATCTGGCCGTCGATGACGATGCAGCCGCCATAACCTGCATTGGTGCCGACGTCGGACTCGCCGCAGTTTACATCGGCCGCGGTGGAGGCCGAAGCGTAGATCATGCCGTCCTCGAACAGCTGATAGGTGACGCCCAGATGGCCGTTCCAGAAATCGTCGCTGTAGTCATAGCTCGTGTCGCCGCTGAACGCGCTCTGAAGGTCGAGGTCGAAATCGAAATGGTCGAACCGGACGCCGCCGAACAGGGTCAGCGCGGTGGTCAGGTCGATGGTGTCCATCACATAGGCGGAGATGGTCTTCATCCGCCAATCCTGGTCCCAGTCCGCCCGTTCGATCTGGCGGCCCAGCAAACTATTGATGCCGTTCACCACCTCCCCGTCGGGACCGATGCCGCACCAGCTGGGACTTACTCCGCCCCGGCCCGAAACGATGCAGTTGGTCGCGCCGGTGTTCTGCACGTCATAGACGCCGTTCAGGACCTGCTGGTCGGTGTATTCGACCCCGATGATCAGATCGTTCTCGCCGCCCAGCATTTCGTTTTCGATCAGCAGGTTGGCCTGGTTCGCGAAATATTCGACATCCTGCCAGCCCTGGTGGGTGGAGAAGGAAATCGTGTCGTATGACCCGTTGGGATCGCTGGCATCGGTGGTTGTGCCGCGCGCGCCGGTGACGACATAGCCATTGTCCGACATGCCGTAACGCATGCGGTTGGTGAAGCGGATCGTGTCGGAAATCTGCCAGTTGAGGCGGCCCGTGAACACGTCGACGTCGGACTTCTGGAAATCCTCGCTTTGCGCATAGAGCGGCGTTTCGACCGGCTTGCGATCGCCCGTGCTGGCATCGCCTTCGAGATAGTCGCCCAGATCGGCGTTATCCTCGGCGCGCAGGCCGTAATAGTCGAGCGTCAGGTCGAAATCCTGTGTGGGCGAATAGGTGCCCGAAATGGCGAGGCCCAGACGCTCGCGGTCGGTGGGGTCGCGGTCGGGGATCTCGGTATAGCCGTAAAGCGCGTTGGCGCGCACGGCGAGCGTATCGCTGGCGACCACATTCGCGTCGAGCGTGGCGCGCACAAAGCGATCGCTGCCTAAACCCGCGCTGGCCTTGATGAAATCGTAATCGGTGGTCGCCTGCTTGGTGATCAGGTTCACCGCGCCGCCTGCCGTGCCGCGGCCCGCGAACGTGGAGTTGGGACCCTTCGAGATTTCGATCTGGTCGAGGGCAAAGCTTTCACGTGTGGTCATGCCGGGATCGCGCAGGCCGTCGACGAACACGTCGCTGCGTGCCTCCTGTCCGCGAATGATGTAGCGGTCGCCGAACGCATTGCCGTTCTCGCCGGTCGCCACGGTTACGCCTGGCTGCGCGTCGAGGATGCGCGCGAGATCGGTGTAACCTGAATCCTCGATCTGCTCTTCGGTCAGCACGGTGATGGTCTGCGGCAGTTCCGCGATGGGGCGGGTCAGCCTCTCGTCGCCCGAAGTGCGGGCCTTGTAGGGCGCGCCGGGTTCGGCATTGGGGTTCACGTCGGCGGTCGCATCCTCGATCCGCAGCGTGTCGAGCACGACTTCCTCGTCGTCATTGCTCTGCGCGGCGGCAGGCGCTGCCGCCAATGCGGCCGACAGTCCGATGGCGGCGGCGCTGCCTGCCCCCAGACGGCGCAGGCTGACGGGGCGCTTCACGCCCTTCTTCAGTTCCCTCATGAACATTTCCTTTTAGCTGGTTCGTAATGAGTATTCGATGGGCAGCGAGATCGTGACGCTGTCCTTGGCCATGCTGCGCGGAAAGCGCGGTAGCGGCGCGACGCGATGCATCAGGTCCAGCGTCGCGCCGTCGAGCAATTCGTGGCCGCTGCTCTTGCGGATCGATACGGCCGAGACGCTGCCGTCGCGTGCAACGGTAAAGCGGACGG
Organism: Croceicoccus sp.; assembly: GCA_029936705.1. Classification (GTDB taxonomy): domain Bacteria; phylum Pseudomonadota; class Alphaproteobacteria; order Sphingomonadales; family Sphingomonadaceae; genus Croceicoccus. The sequence goes on from JAPYSD010000008.1 coordinate 16,007, forward strand.
TGACGATGCCTTGCTGCATCGCCTTCTTGGCCTCGGTCGGGTAATTCTTGCGGCGGTTGAGGTGGGCGGAGAGCAGCGAATAATAATCCGCCTCTGCGGCCTTGGCCCTGGGGTTGTCGCCCACAGAATCCGGCGCTCCGCGCGGTGCTTCGGCAGGCGCGGCGCTTTCTGCTGGCGCTGCGGCTGCGGCGGGCGGGACGATCGGCTGAACGGGCTGGCTGACGGGCCGTATCGGCGCGGTCCGTGCGGGAATGGCGGCGGGCGGCGGAAGGTTCACGGCCTGCCTTGCCGCGGGGGCGCGGGTCGGCGGCATTTTGAAAGGCTGCGGTTGCGGCTGGTCTGGCGCGACCTGCTGCGGTTCGGGTTTGGCCTGCGGGGCGGGGGCGGCGCCAGGAGCGGGGGCAGGAAGGGCTTTCCCCGCCTCGGTCCCTTCTGGCGGCAGTTCGACGATCATCACCGGTTCCGGTTCGGCGTCGCCGTCATTTTGCGCCACAAGACCCACGACCATCGCGACCGCAGCGCCATGGGCGACGAGCGCGGTTGCACCCGCCACTAGCCAATGACGTTCGTCCTGCGGCAATCCGGAACTTATGGCGCGAACCGAGATCATTGCGCCTGCGCCGCTTCTGCCCCGACCAGTGCCACCCGCAGATAGCCTGCCGAACGCAATTCGTTCATAGCCTGCATGATCGTGTCGTAAGTGATGGTCTTGTCAGCACGCAGGAAGATGCGCTGTTCGGGGTCCGACCCCGCCGCATCGGCAATGGCGGCGCCAAGGCCCTGTGTCGTCACCTGCCTGTCATTCAGCGTCATCGACCCATCGGCGCGGATCGACAGATAGACCGGCTGGTCTGGACGCGGAGCGGGCTCGGCGTTTGATGTCGGCAGGTCGACCGCCGTATCCACGGTCGCGAGCGGCGCGGCGACCATGAAGATGATCAGCAGCACAAGCATGACGTCGATGAACGGCGTCACGTTGATCTCATGCGCGATGGCAAGGTCGTCGCTGTCTGAGGCAAGGCGCAGTGCCACGGCGATCAGTCCCTTGCGGCGCGGAGCGTTCCGCGGCTGAGATCGCGTGAAACAAGGCGCAGCAATGCCGCCGCGCTATCGCTTACGATGGCGCGATGGGCCGCGATCTGGCGCGCGAAATGGTTATAGATGACGACCGCGGGAATGGCCGCGACAAGACCCAGCGCGGTCGCCAGCAGCGCCTCGGCAATGCCCGGAGCGACGACCGCAAGATTGGTCGTCTGCTTTTCGGAGATGCCGATAAAGGCATTCATGATGCCCCACACCGTGCCGAACAGGCCGACAAAGGGCGCCGTGGCCCCGATGGTGCCCAATATGGTCACGCCCTGCGTCATCTTGCGCGCCAACAATGCCTCGTGCCGGTCAAAGCGCGACACGATCCGCTCTTTCAGCCCTTCGCTGTCGATCAGCGCGTCGCCAGATTGGGCAAGTTCCTCGCGCGTCAGGCGGACCAGCTCAGCATCCTCTGCAGCAGGGGATAGATCCGACAGCGAACGCGCCGACATGATCGCGCCGCGCAGTCCGTCGGCAGTCCGGCTCGCCCGGCGCAATTCCATCTGTTTGGCAATGAACACGGTCCATGTGACGACAGAAGCGATGATCAGGCCGATCATGACCAGCTTTACTACCCAGTCTGCCTGAGCGAACATCTCGCCGACCGACAGATCGGCCGGAACGGTAGTTGCTGCGCTTACCCGGCTCGGACTGGCGATACCGGCCAACAACATGGACGCGCCCAAGGCGCCAATCAATCTTCCTCAATGCCCCACCCTAATGCGAATCATGTGCAACTGAGGTGAGCATGTCGCATCTAAAAAATGCTATTGCAAATGATTTTCATTCCGAGGTACTGATCTGACGGCGGTCGGTTCGCCCGACAAGCTGATCACCATGCGGAAGAAGGCGCAGCGTCCGACACGGGTGCCGAGCCGGTCGGCAAGCGGCACAAGATCGCCGATTCAACGCAGCGGCTCCACGAACGTCCCGGTGTTTTAAGTGCCAGGCGGGTCTGCATGGGGTACGGCGAGATTCATGACGTCGATGCCAAACCCTGGCTCAAGCTCGACAAGCCGCAGAGCGAACATGCGTTTGAGTTGTCCGGCATCGCGCGTCGCGCGCGATGCGCAGATCGTGAGCTGGCAGGTATCGCCATCAACCCGCTCGGCGCTGAGCACAATGGCACGAGCTCCAGCCCCCGAGTACGGAGCAATATGATCACATCGTCAATGAGGTCGCCGATCACCTAGGCAATGCTATCGGGCGTTCCGACAGGCTCGAGTAGCAGTCGGGTGACACGGGGGAAGGCTATCCGACCGTGGCTCTGGCTGGCGCGGCGACATCCGTCACTGGACTTGCGGTTGTCGGCCTCACCACTCGAGATAGGGCCAGCGAACGCGAACAGTGGCTCTGCGGTGCGTGAGACCAGACGCAGATCGATAGAGTTCGGCCGAATAGCAGGGGATTAATTTATTGCAGCTTCTCATGGGCTGGTCGTGAAGGCCCGTCGGCCATGTCGGCGAAATGCCATCTGAGCTGCCAATTAAATGGCGTGCTCAAGGCACACCCTTCACACATATACTCCTGAGGCAATCGCTCTGATCATACTGACGACGAAATCTGCCCCTTCATCAGACTCTTCTGCACGCTCCAGCGGCGTTTGACCATTGAGCCACGGATGACGGTAGTTCATGAAATGAATTGTCGAGAGAAGACTTCCCCCGAAAAGCTCCTCTGCCGCTTCCAATGCTACTGACGCCGAGCGTTCTCCGACTGCTCCTACAAGATGAATGCCGTCGATCAAAAGGCTGGCAGCATGTTCACTCCGGCTTGGACCAGGGAGTTCCAGGAGGTTTACATCTTTCATCACTCAAACGCCTTCCATCGGTCATCAAGAAATTCCGCATGACCTGCCGACGAGGTTGCCACTGGGACAAACCCGCCAGGCATTGGTACATGCACGCGCTCAGAAGATGAAGGCTCTATCAGACTTGATGGCTATACGTTCTCCGACGCGGTCGGCGACTCGATCCGAATAGCGACATCGAGTTCAACTATCATCGGGTGATGGCCCTGCGGCGGTACTGCATTATGTCCCACTCGGGTTTTATTGCCCTAGTGCCAAGAGATAGTTTCGCACTCGCTCAAGGCCTGTGATCGAACGCGACATCATGACCGATAACGGCGCTTCGCCGCCGAGGTCGCGGTGCGGCTTTCTGATCCAGCCACGCCGTATCGCCGGATCTCTGAAAAGGACTTTCAATCCTTTGTGCACGCCGAGAAGCAGCGAGAGGCGGATGGCACATTCCCGACTTATGTGGCCTGCCCTTCCCTGCTTCCAGCGCTCCCATCGCTCGAGGTCAATTCCGCCGAGCAATGCGCAAGCCTCGGCGTGGCTAAGTTCCCACAGATCAAACAACTTGACGATCGCGCGGGCCCCCGCGGCAGCTTCGACTTCGCTGATCGTGGGATAGTGGTCCCCTTCCCTTTCATGACCGTGGGTGCCGTAAGGTTTTGTCATGCGTTAGCTTCCGCTAATTGCTAGATTACCAAGTCTGCTTGATACGCGGATCTGATCCAACAAGGCAGCCTCGGCATTGCAAAAACCAACCGTCCGTTCGCAAAAGTCAGGCAATGCCGCGGCGGCCGGTTGAGACTGGAATTGTCAAAGACCATGCCCCGATCTGCTTTGAGGATCGCACTGCGAATGAGGGGCGCACCGCGCGCATAGCGAGCACGGATCTTGTCCTCCGGGACGATGTGTCCGCCCTCTTCGACCCGTGCCTTCACACGTGAGACCGAAAGATCCGGCTCGTCGACCCCGACATGCATGACGATGACGGTAAACCCGCCGGTTCGCGCCGCGTCGATAAGCTCCAACTTGGAGGGATGCGAAAAGACCGTCTCGGTCACGAAGTCCCGCCCCCGCGCCAGATAGTCTTCTCGGCGCGAAGACGCTATTCTGGCAGCTTCGTATGATGCCGCTGGTGACGGATCGTGTAGCTCGTCGCGCTGAATAATATCGGCGTTGATGAATGGACCTGCGAAACTCGGCGCAATACGGGTCTCATAGAGTGTGGACTTGCCGGCGCCATTCGGTCCGGCCAGCACGATCATGGTGGGCTTCATGCTTCGGAGTGGGCGTCCTCGCGCACAAGGTTACCGGCCGCGTCAAGGCCGACTCCCAACCCAAGCTGACGCCGCCTGGCAAAGAATGCCTCCTCGTCAGACCCTGGCTGCCCCATCTTCTCGATAAAGCTGTCGAGCCAGACATCCTTCTCCTCACCAGTGAGTTCCGTTGTCTCGATGTCGCCTGCGAGAGCCGCAGAAATGCGCGCATGGTCGAAGTTACCGGATTTTTCGATGGCGCGGCCGATGCGCACCCAATGCGCAATCTGGCCCGCAAGCGAGCGGCTTTGTAGCTCGGATTCTCGCCGAATGATCTTCATGATATCGTCACCAAGCTTAATCGACTGAGCCATATCGTTGACCTCCAAGCCACAGGTAGCATTTTGCTACCCTGCATTCAAGCCCGGCTTGCTTCACGAACAGCGATGATCAGTCGCTGCAAGCAGGGAAGCAGATGGGCAGCATCGAGTGTATCGCCGACGGAATCATCGGCATCTGGCCGTCAAGGGGCTTTGAGATAACCTGGCGAGGACGCCCGAACTAGACCAGCGTCGGACGCGACCGGATTGCGTTCAGAATCTGCGGGGCCACGACATAGACCGCGTGGCGCCCTCCCCCGCGATTCTGATGCCCCCTCACCCGCCCGGCATAATAGCGCCGCACGAAGCCCGCCTTGACCAGATCGGACACGGCCCGGCTGACATTGGCCTTGCCTGCAGCCAGCGCCTCTTCCTCCACCGCAGCTCGCACAATGGCCTCGTCAGTGGCGCGGGAACCGAGGCGGGCCTCGACCTTCCGCCGCAGGGTCGCGCGTCTGCGGTCATGCGCAGCCAATGGCACCAGCTTTCCTGCCACCCATTCGCGTAAGGGCTGCGGTACGCAGTCCGGTCCTGCCA
>JAPYSD010000432.1 GCA_029936705.1 Croceicoccus sp.
CAACATACAAGGGTGTTAGCCCGGCCCTGGCGGTCCCGAAACATGCCCAAAAGGGTAGTGCGGTCCCGAGAAAAGATTAGTCCGCGCCCGTCGGCAGCCGCGTCGCATCCAGTTCCAGCAGCGCCATCCGTTCCCGGATCGCAGGCCAGTCCTCGGCCAGGAACTGGGCTCGCTCGGCCCGCAGCAGCTTGTCGCGCGCTCCGTCCAGCAGCTCGACCCCGATGCCGCGGCGCACCGCGATCAGCCCGTCGTCCTGGAACTGTTGATACGCCTTGGCCACCGTCAGCGGGTTGGCGCCATGCTCGGCGGCAAAGGCGCGGACCGACGGCAGCAGCTCCCCCTCGCGGAAAATGCCGGTCAGGATGGCGGCGACGATCTCGTCGCGCAGCTTCAGATAGACGGGGCGCGTGGCCTGGGTTCCGGTTGGGCGCGGCATGGCGTGATAGTGGCATAATACACTGCCGCAGACAAGCGCGGGCCCCGCCGGTCCGGGCAGCGAGCGTGACCTTGCTGCAACGGCACCGGTTTCAACTGCAACAATCGGGCTTTACCCACGGCGATGATGCTATAGGGTGCCGCCTTTCGGGCCCAATGCGAGACAAGGAAAGCAAGCTCCTCCGATGGCGACCAGTTACGAGCACAGCGGCGATGCCCGCGGCACGATCCTCGGCCACCCCAAGGGCCTGTTCATCCTCTTCTTCGCCGAGATGTGGGAGCGTTTTTCCTATTACGGGATGCGCGCCCTGCTCATCTTCTATCTCACCAAGCACTGGCTGTTCTCGGACGGCGAGGCGGGCGTCATCTATGGCGCCTATACCGCGCTGGTCTATATCACGCCGGTGCTCGGCGGCTATCTGGCCGACCGCTGGCTGGGGCAGCGGAAGGCCGTGCTCTATGGCGCGGTGATCCTGACCTTCGGCCACTTCCTGATGGGGTTCGAGGGGACGGGCGGACAGGATGCCGCCTCGCTCAACATCTTCTGGCTGGCGCTGGCCTTCATCATCGTGGGATCGGGCTTTCTGAAAGCCAATATCTCGGTGATCGTGGGGCAGCTTTACCCCCGCACCGACGCGCGGCGCGATCCGGCCTATACGATCTTCTACATGGGCATCAATCTGGGCGCGTTCCTCGGCTCGCTGATCTGCGGCTACCTGGGCGAGGTCTATGGCTGGTCGTACGGCTTCGGCGCGGCGGGCGTGGGCATGCTGCTGGGCCTGATCGTGTTCGTCATCGGCAAGCCGCTGCTGCTGGGCCGAGGCGAGCCGCCTAAGGCGCTGTCGCGCGGCCTCGAATTCGGCCTCTACGCCGTTGGCCTGGTCGCCGTGGTGGTGTGCTGGTGGATGGTGCAGAACCAGGACGTCGTCGGTTCGCTGCTGGGCGTGTTCGGCGCGATCCTCGTCATCGGCGTGCTGGGCTATGCCGTCGTCAAGCTGCCGCGCGAGGACCGCGACCGGATCTTCGCCGCGATGTTCCTGATCTTCGTGTCGATCGTGTTCTGGGCCTTGTTCGAACAGGCGGGCAACTCGCTGAACCTTTTCACCGACCGCCACGTCGATCGTTCGCTGCTGGGCTGGGAGGTTCCTGCCTCGATGTTCCAGTCGCTGAACGCGGCCTATATCTTCCTGCTGGCGCCGTTCTTCGCATGGGGCTGGACGATCCTGGGCCGCAAGGGGAAGGAGCCGTCGGCGCCGTTCAAGTTCGGCCTTGGCGTGATCCAGGTCGGCCTCGGCTTCCTCGTCCTCGTCTGGGGCGCTAATGCGTCGGGCGTCGGCGCGGTGCCGGTCGTCTTCATCTTCCTCATCTATCTCCTCCACACCACGGGCGAGCTTTGCCTGTCGCCGGTGGGCCTGTCGTCGATGAACCGGCTGGCGCCCGCGCACATGGCTTCGCTGATCATGGGGACGTGGTTCTTCGCGTCCGCCACCGGCAATTTCGCGGCGGGCCTGATCTCCAGCGCCGCCGGCGGCGAGGGGCTGGAAGGCGAGGAAGCAGGCCGCGAACTGGTGCTGTCGGTCTATTCCACGGTCGGCTGTTACGCGATCGGCATCGGCGCCGCGGTGCTGGTGCTGTCGCCCTTGGTGAAAAAGCTGATGCACCTCGACACGCTGCAGGACGACAATGTGGGTGACGACCTGCTGGGCCAGAACGAGGTGGGCGAACCGGCAGCCGGCGGCATGAAACCGCAATTGAAGGTCTAGCCAAGCCCGGCCGCGGCTGTCACGATCCGCGCGAACGGCAAGGACAGGCAGCGCGCATGGATCTCAGGCTCTCCTTCCTGCTCTCGGCGGCGATCGTCTTCGTGGGCACCCATGTCATCCTCAGCCAGTCGCTGCGCAAGCCGCTGATCGGCCTGCTGGGGCAGATGGGCTTCATGGCGGTCTATTCGCTGGTCGCGGTGGTGACGCTGGGCTGGACAGTGTTCGCCTTCGGCGCCGCGCCGCGCGGTCCCTATGCTTGGGAGCCCTATTCGCTGTGGGCGTGGATCGCGGCCATGGTGCTGACCTACCTGGCCCTGCTGCTGTTCATCGGCAGCCTAGTCGGCAATCCCGCCGCGCCTTCGCCCAAGGCGGCCGAACTGGCCGCCAGCAAGGAGCCGGTCGGCGTCTATGCGATCACCCGGCACCCGATGATGTGGGCGATCGCGCTCTGGGCGTTTTCGCACATCCTGCTGGTGCCCGAACCGCGGACGCTGATCCTGCTGGGCGCGCTGATCGTGCTCGCGCTGGGCGGTTCCGCGATGCAGGACCGCAAGAAACAGCAGCAGCTGGGCGATGCATGGACAGGCTGGGAAGGGCGGACGAGCTTCCTGCCTCGCCTGACGGGTCTGGGTAGCGTGCGGCCGGTGAAATGGCTGATCGCGCTGGCGCTGTGGCTGGCGATCAACTGGCTGCATCTGCCGCTGGGCGGCGTGGCGGCAGGGGTGTGGCGCTGGGTCGGCTAGGGGCGGGCCGAAAGGTCGTCGCCTTCGGCAAAAGCCACTCGCGAATGGCGCGGCCCGATTCGGGCAGATAGGCCAGTTCGTGCCCGGCATCATCGAACATCCGCAGCGTAAAACGCCCTGACAGCTCTGCGAGCGCCCGTGCGTGACTGGCGGGGATCAGCGTATCGCGCCCGCCATGCAGGATCAGCGCCCCGCCGCCATAGCCCGACAGCATGGCGCGATTGTCATAGCGGTCCTTGATCAACGAGCGCACCGGCAGAAAGCGAAAGCGTTCAGCAGCCGCATCGGGCAGGCTGGTAAAGGCCGACACCAGCACCAGCCGGTCCAGCCCATGGGCGGCAGCCATGCGCGCCGCCACGCCCGATCCCAGCGAATTGCCGACCGGCACGATCCTGTCCGCCGCGATCCCCCGTTCCTGCAGCCACGCGATGGCCGCGTCGCCGTCACGGTACAGGCCGTCTTCGTCCGGGCTGCCGGGATTGCCGGAATAGCCGCGATATTCGGGAAGCAGCACGCCGAAACCCGCCCGCGCCAAGGGGGCGGCGGCTTGCGCCGCGCCCGATAGGCGGTCGCC
>JAPYSD010000433.1 GCA_029936705.1 Croceicoccus sp.
GGTAATGCGCGGCCTTGAGGAAGGGGCGCGGATCCTCGTGCGGCGGGGGCGCGTCCATCAGCATCGCGCTGTCGTCGCCCTTCACTACGCGGAAATAGCGGCGGAACGAGGCATCGCCCGGCAGCGGAAGGATCTCTGCATCCTGCCAGCCCGCCGCGTCCAGGAACGCGCGCGCATGGGGAGGGAAGGGGCGTGTGGCGTCGGATCGGGTCGGTTGGGCGGGCGTGTTCATCCCCAGCGCTTTAGCCAATCGTCCCCCGCGCGGGCAATGGCCACGCGGTCATCGCCCGACGTTTCGATGTGGATTGCGAGGCAAGCCGGGTCGTGCGCGAAGCCGCCCGCCATCTCGGGCCACTCCGCGATCAGGGCACCGTCCTGCAGATAATCGTCCAGCCCCAGCTCTTCCGCCTCCGCCGGGTCCTCAAGCCGGTAGAAATCGGCATGGACCAGCGGCAGTTCGACATCGGGCGGGTCATAGGTCTGGATGATGGCAAAGGTCGGGCTGGGAACCTCGCCCCGGTGGCCCAGCGCGGCGATGATCGCGCGGGCCAGCGTGGTCTTGCCCGCGCCCAGGCCGCCGCTCAGCGCGACGACGTCGCCCGCGCGCAGCAGGGCGGCGATGCGGCGGCCCAGCGCCTCGGTCGCGGCAAGGTCGGGCAGGGGGTGGCGGGTCTCGCTATGCATCGCGGCCTCAGGGCAGCACGACGGTCACGACGACGCGGCCGCGCGCGTCCTGCGCATGGTCGAGCGAACCCTTGTGGGCCTCGATCAGCTCGCGCGCGAGCGGCAGGTTGAGGCCCGCGCTGGTGTCCGCGCTGCCCGACACGCCTTCCTGCGCGTTGTCGTGGGTGATGATGATCGCCACGCCGTCGCGGCGGCGGCGCAGGTCCATGTTGATCCGCCCCTCGCGCGGGGAGGACGAGATCGCGTTGTCGACCAGGTTGCCGATCGCGCGCGCCAGCTGGCGTTCGTCGCCGCGGACCATTCCGGTGGTGCGGTCGCCGCGCAGGTTGAAGGTAATGTTCGCCGTCTCGATCGCCTTGGCGCGCTCGTGCACCAACCGCGTGACCAGCGGCATCAGCTCGACGTCCTCGCTCGCCAGCGGCATCAGCCCGGCCTCGCTCTGCGTCAGGTCGAGCACTGCCTCGATCTGCTGCGACAGGCGCGCGGTGGATTCGAGGATGGCGGTGACATAGTCGCGCCCGGTTTCCGACAATTCGCCCGCCACGCCCTCGCGCAGCATCTCGGCAAAGCCGGTGATCGAGGTGAGCGGCGTGCGGAACTCATAGCTCATGTTGGCAAGGAAGCGGGTCTTCACCGCGTCCGCCTCGACCAGCGCCTCGTTGCGTTCGATCAGCGCGGCCTCGGCCTTTTGTGCGTCGGTGATGTCCAGGCTGGTCAGCATGCCGTTGCCGTCGGGCAGCGGCACGCCCGCCAGCGCCAGCGTGCGCCCGTCGGCCAGCGTCACCCGGCCCGTGGTCTGCTCGCGCTGCAGGGTCGCGGCCTCGACCAGCTGGCGGATGCGGCGCGTTTCGGCCCGGTCCGCCAGCAGCGGCGCCATCTCTTCCAGCAGCGCGTCGATATGCGGATGGCCCGCCAGCACCTCCTCGCGCAGGCTCCACTCGGCGGCGAAGCGGCGGTTCCAGATCTGCAGGCGGCCATCGGGGGCCAGCACGACCAGCCCCTCGAACAGATTGTCGAAGGTCGCGGTGCGGGTGCGCAGCAGCGTGTCGCGCGCGCTGGCAAGCTTGAGCTGCTCGGTCCGGTCCTCGAAGATCATGACCAGCCCGCCGTCGGGCATCGGCTGCGCGACGACGCGCAGATGCGTGCCGTCGGCCAGCACCCATTCCTCGTCCTTGACGTCGTTGGCGGTGAACCAGCCCTCGCGCTCGGCGCGCCAGGCGGGGAAGTCGCGCACCTCGGGCAGGCGGCCCGCGTTGCGCATCATGTCGAAGATGCGGCCCACGGGAAGCACTTCCTGCCCGATATTGGGCGGCAGGCGGAAGATGCGCTGCATCGGCAGGTTGGTAAAGACCAGGTGGCGGGCATGGTCGAACTGCGCGACGCCGCTGCTCATCTGGTCAAGCAGCGCGCGCTGCGCGTTGCGGAACGCGCGATATTCGCGTTCCAGAAGCTGCAGGTCCTCGACATCGACGGCATAGCCCGCGACGCCCTCGCTCCCCACCGGCAGGTCGGACACGCGAAACGCGCGGCGTTCGCCGTCGATGGTGATCATGGCCTGCCGCTCGACCGCCTTTTGCGAGGCCTTGGCCTGTTCGGCGACCTCGGTCGCGGTCATGCCGCCGACCGTCTCGACCAGCTCGATCCCGTTCGACACGACATCCTCGGCGCTTTGCGCGCCGACCGCCGCGACATAGGCCGAGTTGACCAGCCGCAACCGACCGTCGGTATCGCGGAACCACATCGGCACGGGTGCCGCCTCGATCAGGCCGACCAGCGCGTGAAAATCGTGGCGCGACCGGTCGACCTCGACCGAGAGGCGGGCAATTTCCTGCGCGCTGTCGCTGGCGTCGAACACCCACAGCATCACCGCGCCGCCGCCCGCGACCTGCGGATCGGCCAGGTGCCCGATGACCGACAGCGCGTGGTTCGCGCCGCCCGGGTGCAGCATCATGCGCAGCGGCGCCGCGGAAGAGCGGGTCTTTTCCACCGCGTCCCACAAGGCCTCGGCCTCTTCCACCGGTAGGCCCGATTCCGGCCCCGCCAGCCCGTGCAGGTGCTGCGGCAGGGTAGAGCAGCCGAACCATGCGGCGAGCCGCTCCGACGCCTCGATCCTGCCGTTCGAGCGGACCAGCAGCGGCAGGGCGGGCGATTCGTCGATCATGCGCGACAGGCGCAGATTGGCGCGGCGATCGCGGCTGGCGCGGCGCAGCCTGCGGCGCGACACGACCAGCGACAGGCCCGCCGCCGCCGTCCACGCCGCCAGCAGCAGGCCGATCAGCAGCAGGGCGGGCAGCCCCAGCGTAATACCCTCTGCGGCGGTGCTTGCATCCATGCAGCAGCGCTAGGCGAGAGAACGCGCAAGGGCAATCGCGTTTACGGGGTGCCGGGCAGGGTCAGCGGGAGGGGCAGCGGGCAGGGCGTGGCACGCTGCCGCCGCCCACAGGTCGATTGCCGTGGATAGGTAAGGCAGGCGGCTGGAAGGTTACAGAAAATTAATGTCGCTGGTCCAGTCAGACAGACCAACCCCCGACAGGAGATGGATCGTGCCCGCTGCCCGCCCGACCGCCGCCCTTTCCGGTACCGCGTCGCCCGGTTCAGCGTCGCCCGGTTCAGCGTTGCAGGGCCAGTCCGACAGGCTGACCGGCTGGTCGCACCAGCCGCGCATGGTCGGCGGTCATCTTTTGCTGGGCCGCTCCGTCCTGTTCGAGGTTCTGTCGGTCAGCCCCGCGGGTTCGCCGCAGGAACACGGCATGGTCGGCGCCGCCGTTCGCGACGGTTTCGGGCTGGAACAGCGGCTGCAGTTGCCCGCCGCGCTTGGCC
>JAPYSD010000434.1 GCA_029936705.1 Croceicoccus sp.
GGCCTGGTCGGACGCGCGTTCGGCGCAGGCGGCTATATCCGCAACAAGGATACCTTCGTGGAAGACCGCGTCGGCTGGCCCATCCCCCAGCGGGATTAGCCAGTATCCGCGCCGCTCAAGGCCTGACCGTGACCACCACGCGGCGATAGCGCGTCAGCGGCGGGCTGCCCTTGTCCGTCACCGCCACGATGAAATGCGCCTCGTACGGCTCGCTCGCGGGCGGCGCGGTAAAGCCGCGCGCATAAAGGTTCGCCGCGCCCCACATCTCGATCGGCTCGCGATAGGTGCCGGCCTCCCTGTACTGGAACCAGCGATAGCTGAGGCTGTCGCCATCCGGGTCGGTGGTGCCCAGCGCGCTGAGCTGGACGACATCGCCCGGCTTCACCGTCATCCTGTCGGGATGCGCAAGGCGGACGACCGGCGGGTGATTGGCGTCCGCGAATTTGCTGGTCGTCCAGTCCATCCGCGCGGCAAAGTCGTTCTGGAACGCATCGCGCCAGCGCCACAGCGTCTCCCGAAAGCCTGTATAGGTTCGGTCCATCGGCTCGATCGCCGGACCGTGTGCGTTCGCGACGAACGGAGTGTAGCTGTCCACCGCGTTGGTCCAGATCGGCCGCGTCTCGGCAGGCACGGGCACGCCGCCATTGAACCCGCCTGGATCGGTTTCCGACCGCTGCGGGATGCGGCGTTCATAGCGCCCGCCCCAGCCGCCCCAGTCGGGACGTTCAGGCGCGTTCAGCCCGTTCGGAATCAGGCCGAGGAAGGACGGCGTATCGCCTTCCATCCCGTACGCCGTATCCGGATAGGCTGCGCCGAGAGGGCCGTGCCCTTGCTGGATGTTCCGGGCCAGCCAGCCGTTCGAAATCGCCGTGTTGTCGATGCCGTCGATGACGGAGCTCATCCCCAGCCATGTCGCCGCGCCGTAACCGCCGGGACTGACGACATAGAACAGCCCGGGAAATTCCTCGCGCGCCCACGCGCCGCTGTCGTCCTGGTCCGAGATGGTATAGACCCGCAGCTTCGCGATGAGCCGCTCGGCCTCCTCCGGCGAACGGGTCGCGCGAATGTCCCACAGCGCCTGCGCCAGCGTGTTCGGCCCGCCCCAGCCCGCCACCCACAGCGGGCGCGGATCGGGCTGTTCCAGCGCCGCGATCAGCCTGCGCGATCCATCGGTGGACTTGCCCGCGCCGACACCCGCCATGCCATAGGCCGGCTGCCCCGACCCGACGAGGCCGAGCAGGGCCGCAGCCTCGGGATAGGCGGGATCGTGAAGCGCCAGATTGCCGCGAACCTTCGCGTATTCGCCGATGACCCGCCGGATGGAATCGGGGGCCAGCCGGTTCTTCTGATGCACCGAGGTTGTGGCGACCAGCCCCTCGATATCGATCTCGTTCGCATAGAGCAGCAGGCGTATCAGCGACTGCGTATCGTCGGGATCGGCCTCGATATCGGACAATACGAACAGCCGGGATTTCGCGTCCGACCGGGTGGCGGCGGGTTCGCCGTCCTGGGCACTCCCCGCTGCCGGGACGGCCAGCAACAGCGCCGCCATCATGGCCGCCATCCTAGCTGAGATGGCCCCGTGCTTTTTCATCCACCACTCCCGATTTGTACCCCTGCCCGGTCTGTCGGGTCGCGGCAGGGCGAAGTCAATCGCGGCCGCTGCGGCAGGGATGCGCGGGGTGCGGCATTTACTGTCCTACACCGCCCGCGCGCGCTAGACCGCGCCGCGCCAACGGCTCTTTCCCATCGTCCGCTTTTTCCCGCCCCCCACGGTGTCAACCGATGGCCTGCCAGCCCAGCATTTGCGCGGGTCAGCGGCAGGTGACAGCGCCTGTAGGACGTGTCGCCTGTGTCAACCTGAGAGGGGGTCGCCGCTACAGCGCCTGCCCGTCGCGGTCGCGGTAGATTTCGCGCCGTCCGACATGGTTGGCAGGGCCGACCAGCCCGTCCTTCTCCATGCGCTCGATCCACTTGGACGCGGTGTTGTAGCCGACGCCCATCTGCCGCTGGATCCAGCTGGCCGATGCCTTCTGGTTCTCGAACACCATCTGGCACACCTGCATGTACTTGCGGTCGTCGGGATTGTCCGATCCGGTATCCAGGTCGTCGAAGGCGAAACCGCCGCCGTCCTCCGGCTCCTCGGTCACGCTGTCGACATAGGCGGGCTCGCCCTGCCCGCGCCAGAACTCGGCCACGGCTTCCACTTCCTCGTCCGATACAAACGGGCCGTGAACACGGGTGATCGGGCGGCTCGACGCCTTGTAGAGCATGTCGCCCTTGCCCAGCAGCTGTTCCGCGCCCTGTTCGCCAAGGATGGTGCGGCTGTCGATCCGGCTGGTCACGTGGAAGCTGATGCGGGTCGGCATGTTGGCCTTGATCACGCCGGTGATGACGTCGACCGACGGACGCTGCGTCGCCATGATCAAATGGATGCCCGCCGCACGCGACTTCTGCGAAAGCCGCTGGATCAGCACCTCGATCTCCTTGCCGACCGTGATCATCAGGTCGGCCAGCTCGTCCACCACCAGCACGATCTGGGGCAGCACCTCGTAATCCAGCTGCTCTTCCTCGAACATCTCCTCGCCGGTCTCGGGGTCGAAACCGGTCTGGACGCGGCGGCCCAGCGGCTTGCCCTTGGCCGCGGCATTGCGCACCCGCTCGTTGAAACTGACCAGGTTGCGCGCGCCGATGCTGCTCATCATGCGATAGCGGCGCTCCATCTCCTCGACCGCCCATTTCAGCGCGCGCACCGATTTCGGCGGCTCGGTCACCACCGGCGACAGCAGGTGCGGGATGTCGTCATAGCTCTTGAGTTCGAGCACCTTGGGATCGATCAGGATCAGGCGCACTTCCTCGGGCGTGAAATTGTACAGCAGCGACAGCAATATGCAGTTGAGGCCCACCGATTTGCCCGAACCGGTCGTACCCGCGACCAAAAGGTGCGGCATCGCGGCCAGGTCGGCGACGATCGGCTCGCCCGCGATATCCTTGCCCAGGATGATCGGCAGCATGCCCTTGTGATGGACAAAGGCCTCGCTGGTGATCAGCTCACGCAGCGCCACCGTCTGCCGGTCGGCATTGGGCAGCTCGATGCCCATCACGGTCTTGCCCGGAATGGCCGAGACGCGCGCCGATATTGCGCTCATGTTGCGGGCGATATCCTCGGCCAGCCCGATCACGCGCGCTGCCTTGATGCCGGGCGCGGGCTCCAGCTCGTACATGGTCACGACGGGGCCGGTGCGCACCGCCGTGATCTCGCCCTTGACGTTGAAATCCTCCAGCACGGTTTCGAGCAGCCGCGCATTGGCTTCCAGCGCGGACTTGTCGATCACCTTGCCGGTCTGGTCCGGCGGTTCGGCCAGCAGTTCGGCGCTGGGCAGCTGGAAATCCTGCCCGAACAATTCGCGCTGCTTGGGCGGCTTGGGCGCGGCAGCGGGCTTCGGTGCGGAGGACGGGTCCGCAATCTCGGGCGCGCGGCGCGGCGCAGGTGTCGCC
>JAPYSD010000435.1 GCA_029936705.1 Croceicoccus sp.
GCCAGGAAGACGCCTTCGCGCCGCCGGTGCTTCTTGTCGCGCAGCGAGCGCAGATATTTGACGGTGGGATTGGAAAGGCCGCTGATGGTCTTCATGGGGTCACGCCGTAACGGTGGGCGAGCAAGGGCTCACTCCTCTCCGAACCGGTCCTCGACCAGCGCGACCAGCCTGGCCATCGCATCCTCGGCAGCGGGGCCGGAGGTGCGGATCTCGATCTCGTCGCCCTTGGCCGCGCCCAGCATCATCAGCCCCAGGATGGAACCGCCCGCAGCCTCGTTCCCGTCGCGCGCGACGCGCACCACGGTGCCTTCGGGAAACTGGGCGACTGCGCCGACGAATTTCGCGCTGGCACGCGCGTGCAGCCCCCGGCGATTCGCGATCGTGACCCTGCGGCTCAGCACGTCCGCGGCGCCATCGGGGCCGGAAGGGGAGCCGCCGGGATCGCTCACGCGTCCTGGCCCAGGAATTCGGATGCGACGGTGATGTAGTTGCGCCCGGCATCGCGCGCGGCGACGACGGCATCGGTCACGCTCATCTCCATGCGCGCGCCGGCAAGCCGGATCAGCATCGGCAGGTTGATGCCGGCGATCACTTCGACTTCGCCCGCGCGCAGCAGCGAAATGGCAAGATTCGAGGGCGTACCGCCGAACAGGTCGGTCAGCACGATCACGCCCGCGCCATCGTTCACTTCCTTGATGGCGTCGGCGATTTCGCTACGCCGCGCTTCCATGTCGTCGTTCGGGCCGATGCAGACCGGAACGATCCGGTCCTGCTTGCCCACCACATGTTCCATGGCAGCAACAAACTCCTGCGCCAGGTCACCGTGGGTTACCAGGATGAGGCCAATCATGTCAGTCCTTCTAAACAGCCAAAACCCACTATGGCCTCACCCAAATTTACGCCGCCTTGCTGACGTGCGCCTTTCGTGACTATCCGGGACCACCCGGTCCCGCCATCTTCGACCCGGCCTGCGTGCAACATAGGTTACCCCGTGCGGGAACCGCCTTCGACCAGATCACTCGCACCGATGTCAAGATTGCGATGCAGCACACCGGGATTGTGTCCCGTTTTGCGCAATTCGCGTGCCATGCTTTCCGCGCTGAACACCGAACGGTGTTTGCCGCCCGTACAGCCGAACGCGATGTGGAGATAGCTTTTTCCCTGCGCCTCGTAGAGCGGGACCAGCGACAGCACCAGGTCGCGGATGCGGCCGAAGTTTTCCTGCCAGGCGGGGTCGGCAGCGATATGGTCGGCCACAGGCGGATCGCGGCCGGTGAGCGGGCGCAATTCATCGACCCAGTGCGGATTGTCGAGGAAGCGCATGTCGAACACCAGGTCGGCCAGCGGCGGCATGCCGCGCGCAAAGCCGAAGCTGGACACGGTGATCGTCATGCCCTGCGGCGCGCTGGGGGCGAACAATTCGCGGATCGTGCGGCCAAGGTCGTTGGTCGAAAAGCTGGTGGTGTTGACCACGACATCGGCCCAGCGGCGCAGGGGAGCCATCAGCTCGCGCTCTGCGGCGATGCCCGCGGCCACGGGGCGGTCGCCCGCCAGCGGGTGGCGTCGGCGCGTCTCGTTATAGCGGCGCTCAAGCTCGTCCGAGCCGCAGTCGAGGAAAAGCGTGGACAGCGCGATATCCTCGCGCCGGGCCAGCGCGTCGACCTCGGCGATCACGCGCTGGGGGTCGAAGCCGCGGGTGCGCGAATCGAAGCCGATCGCGAGCGGGTGGCTTTCGGCCGAATTGCGGTCGTGGCTGGGTCCGGGCGCGGTCGAGACGAGGCGCGGCAGGAGCCGGACCGGGAAATTGTCGACCGGTTCCCAGCCCAGGTCCTCCAGCGCGCGCAGGGCGGTCGTCTTGCCCGCGCCGAGCAGGCCGGTGACCAGCAGGATCCGCGTCGGCTTTCCGCCATCGGCATCATCGTCGCGGGTTGGGATCGATTCGCGCGTCATCGCGGGCGGCTATCGCGCACTGCGGGCAGAATCGGAAGCCCGTGCACCTTCATCGCCCATTCCGCGCGCAGCGCCAGCGCGGGCGTGCCGGGCCATAGCATCAGCGACGGGACAGCCAGCCCGCACAGCTGGCGCGTCTCCGCTTCCTCGACATGGCGGTGAGCGTCCTGCGTCAGGGTGACGGACAGGGCGACCGGGGCCGGTTCGGCCAGCATGGTGACGATGCCGACGTTGCGCACCTCGACCATCCCGCGCGTATTGGGATGCGGCCAGGCCCAGAGCGTGCCGTGAACATCGGCCAGCAGCACGCCGTCATCGCCCACCAGCACGCCGCCGCGATCGATCAGCGCCAGCGCGAGGCTGGTCTTGCCGCTGCCCGGTTCACCCTCGATCAGCAGCGCGCGTCCGTCCAGCGCGACAACGCTGGCCTGGTGGGGGACGGCCCGGTCGGGGACGGGGACCAGCGTCATGAGCGTGGATCGCCCTCCAGCGCGGGCAGGGTGATGACGAATACCGCCCCGCTTGCGCCATCATCGCGTCCGCGCACGACCAGCGTGCCGCCATGGCCGGTCACCACCGAGCGCGCGATTGCAAGGCCGAGGCCCGAATGCTTGCCGAAGCTTTCCGGCTCGGGTCGGTGCGAATGGAAGCGTTCGAACACCGCCTCGCGCTCTTCCTCGGCGATGCCGGGGCCGTCGTCGGTAACGGTCACCTCGACCTCGTCGCCCAGGTCGCTGAAGGCGATGACGATGCGCCCGCCGTGGGGCGAGAAGCTGGCCGCGTTGTCCACCAGGTTCTCGAACACGCGCTCCAGCTGCGCCTCGTCGCCGCGGACCATGGTGGCGCTGGTGGGCGCGCTTTCGACCACGAATTGCAGGTCGCGTTCGGCGCTGATCCGGGTGGCGGCAGTGCGGCCGCCGGTCACGTTGCGGGCGAGTGCCAGCAGGTCCACCGGCTCGAACGAGGCGCGCGACAGCTCGGCATCGAGGCGGCTCGCCTCTGCGATCTCGGTGATCAGCCGGTCGATGCGGCGCAGGTCGGCCTGCGCGATTTCGCCCAGCTGGTGGCGCAGCGTGGGGTCTTCCACCGTTTCCAGCGTGTCGAGCGCGCTGCGCAGGCTCGCCAGCGGGTTCTTCAGCTCGTGGCTGACATCGGCGGCGAAAGCCTCGCCGGCGTCGATGCGGTCGCGCAGCGCCTGCGTCATGTCGGAGAGCGAGCGGGCAAGTGTCCCGATCTCGTCCTGGCGTTCGGGAAGGCGGGGGATCACGACGTCGCGTTCGCGTCCGGCGCTGACCCGGGTGGCCGCGCGCGACAGGGTGCGGACCGGCTGGACGATGGTGCGGGCCAGGAACAGCGATAGCTGGATCGAGAAGATGACCGCCACCGCCAGCAGCAGCAGCAGGGTCTGGCGCGCGGCGCGGATCGCGATGGTGATGTCGGTCGCGTTGCGCATGGTCAGCAGCGTTTCGCCTTGCGCGCCATAGGGGGCGGCCGCCGTGATGACCGGCGTGCGGTCGGGGGCATAGCGCAGCATCACCGTGCCCG
>JAPYSD010000436.1 GCA_029936705.1 Croceicoccus sp.
ACCTTGTCGCCCGAGATCTTCGAGCAGGTAGTGACTTTCAGCGCGCGATAGTTCGGATATCCAGCGTGGGTGATTCCGATCGGCGATCCTGTGTCGGGGTCCAGCATAACGAAGGCGTCTGGCAAGATTTTGAACTCTTTGATGCCCCACCGTGCCGTGACTTCAATATGGTCGGCGCCCCGGTGCATTGCTTCGATGTGCAACTCGTCGAAGAAGCAGGACTCGCCCGCGCCGACCTTGTGGAGGGCTTCTATGAGTTCTGGGCGGAGGGGCATCTGGAAGCCGTTCTCGCCCTTCTGCAGATAGGGCGTGATCAGCGAGGATAGGGTCGATCCGGTCGGGATGGTCATACCGTCGATCATGATATCGATTTCGTTGAGACTGACGGACAGCGTGTTGCCGATGTCGAGCCATGCGACCGGTTCGAGTTCGCGCTCATCGCTGTTGCAGTGATACTGGACCGGGGTGGGACCGGTGATGTCAAACACGATCCAGTTATAGGCGTCGGGGAAGATAGCGAGCCGGTTGGTCTCGGTGCTTTCGATAGGAACGATGACATGCGGGACACCTGCGGAGAGACGGCCGTGGGAGGTGTCGAGGCTCTCACCGGCGAAGCGGGTGCTGCTTGCAGGCGAGAGGATATGCTTCTGGCGAACAACGAGTTGATGGACGCTTACGCGCTGCGCCGGTTCGTGCCGGTTGAAATGGTCGGCAGGGTTCGTGATGACGTGCAGACCGAGCTCGGGGTGCGCGTCATCGGTGATGGCGGGAAGGATGGCGTAACGGCCGGCTTCGAGTGTCCCGAGAAGCATGAGAGTTCCTTTCAAAGGCGAATAAGAAAAGCGCTCCAGCCGCGTGGCGGGAGCGCTTGAGGGTTCAGGCGTGAACGATGATGATCTCGCCGGCGGACAGGATGTCACTGTCGTACAGCACCATGATCTCGTGGGAGCTGCAGTTCGCGTGGGAGCGACGCAGGGCGGCAATCGTCTCGTTCTGGTCCTCGCGGACAAAGGCGCAGACAGTGCCGAGACGGCGAGTTTCGAGGGTGACCCAGTGGACGCCGTTCCGCAGGGGACCGATGTTCGAGACTACGGCCTTGTGGTCGAGAGCGCGCCTTGCAGGCTTGGCGGCGGCAGCTGCGTTCATCGTGTTTTCCCCTCTTCGGAATTCGTCGAATTCCTTGGATATGAGGGGGTCGCGGCGGCTGGGCATGTTGCCCTTGTCGGCGCCCATGTTTTGGCAATTTGGCTGCCCGCCTTGATGGGCGGTGCGGACGGACGATCAGGGGAAGCTTGGCGGTGTGGGTGCCCTTGATGGGGCTTTGGCCTCAAGAGCGTTCAGCGCCGCAAGGATGGCAGCGACAGCGTCCCCCTTGGCGGCGGGATGAGCCTGGCACACGTCATCGGGGGTCCAGACGAGATAGGGCTTGATGCGGCGCATGGCAGTTCGAGCGATCTCGAGTTCGGAGTTCTTGGACGCGCTCACGAGATCAATGATCGCCTCAATGGCGTCTTGGGATACGGGTGCCGTGGCCCCTGCCCCGATCATCAAGGCCTCGATCCTGGCGCGCAGGTCGTCATCGGCTGAGACGCCGATCTTGGAGGCCATGTTCATCAGTCGGCCTCATCTACCGAGATTACGTCACTCACCCGTAGATGTTCGGCGCCTGCGATCTGGCAGCCGTCCGTGGCGCTGTTCCAGCCATCGATGCCAGCTTCCGTTGGTGAGCAGTATTCCTCGACGAAGCGTTCCGCTTCTGATCGGGCCTGGTCTTCGGTTTCTGCTTCGACGGTGACGATCGCTGCGACCTGCAGGCTTACCTCGAACTTGGGCAAAAGATATTCTCCGAGATGGGGGGAATTGATATGCGGCTGGACTGGGAGTGCGAGGTCTAGGCAGCCTTCCAGCCGAGAACGGGAAAGCCTGTTTCGGTCACGGCAGAACCGTCGGGCATCCGCCATTGGTCACGCGCGAATTCGGGATTGTAGATGACCGCGATGTGATCGAAGTCCTCCGACTTGTCGAAGTGGTATCGCACGGCTTCAACAGGATCCTTGGTAAGCGGGACGCCCTTGGTGGCGGGGGTGTAGCCTTCTGGGAGGCTGGGTAACGGCATGGTGCTGATCCTGTGGTGAAGCTGCTTAGGCGTGAATGTCCGGCAATGCGTGGCCGAGCGTGATGGTCTGGCCTGAACTGGAGATCTGGTACTGCTCACCGCGGCGCGCCTGGATGGCGGCCATGTGTTTGGCGATCTGCTGGCGCAGCGGCGGCGGACAGTCGGGTTCGAACTCGGCGCGAAGGTCGGAGTAGAAAAGGATGGCAAGGCGTGCCCAGTCGCCATGCTTCTCGCGTTTGCGGTCTGCATATCCGATGCCCGTAGAGAGGTTGGCGACGAAGATGCGGTCGTCGAGTTGTTTGGTCATGTCGATCTCCGGGATCAGATTGCGAGAGGCTTGAGGTCATCCGCTCGGCCGTTTTGGGGGAGAAAGGAGTTGGCCTCGATGCTGTAGATCATGTCCTCGTCCTGATCGTCCTCTTCGAGCTTGATGAGCTTTGCTGGAGGGATAGGCTGGGACGAAAGGCTTTCGAGAAAAGCCGGCAGGGGCGTGATGTCGAGAAGCTGCTTTTCGCTCGGTGGAAGCAGACCAGCATTGGGTGCTGTGATCTCATGGAAGTCGATGCAATCGCGTGCGTTGTCTGGCTCCATATAGCTGATGAGGCCATAGGCACCGTATTCGAGATAGAATGACAGGCGCTTGGCGTCCGGGTCGAAGTTCAGGCTGTAGTCCAACTCCTGATAGAGTGGGCAGATGTCGAACTTGGCGTCGATATATGGCAGGATCGCAGCCGCATGAGCCAGTGTTGGCACGGCCTTGACGGCAGCGGCGAAGAACGGGGTGATGACATACGGCGTTCGGCCGATGTTGAGGGAATAGAATTCGGGCATCGGTCCGGTTCCTCGATCTGATCAGTTCGCCTGGAGCGAAAGCGTGCGTAGGCGGATCGCCATCGCGGCTGGGGTGGTTTTGTAGAGAACAGCGAGCTGCTCGGTGCTTTGCCCATCGGCGTGATGACGCCGTATGGGCTCGGCTGGCAGCATGATCTGAACCGCCATCGTCTTGGCGGATCGTTCGCGAAATGCCGGTAGCACGGCGGCTGGATGCAGAGCTCCGCTCTCCTCGAAGATCTGGCTGACATGCGGCGTATGGTGATCAGGCAGCAGGTCGCGGTGAAACATATAATGCGCGAGCTCATGAGCGGCCGAGAAGCGGCGCCGGCCCGCGGCCAGCCGCGAGTTGACGAATATCGTGTAGTCGGAGCCATCGCGCCATATGCGGCCGGACTCGCGGCCTGCCAGAGGCCACTCTCTGTAGCAGATGCCCATCTCTGCTATCGCCGCTTTCAGATCGAAATCGTCGGCGTGCTGATGTCGAAGGAGGATGTCGAGGTCCATTACCATCAGGCGAAGTCCTCGTGCAT
>JAPYSD010000437.1 GCA_029936705.1 Croceicoccus sp.
CCGGACGGCAGCGTCGCCGTTCATGGCGGGCGCCATCAGATAGGGCTGGACGCTGATCGTCCAGTCGCCCGCGTCCTGCGCCGCCGCGGGGGCGGCGGCAAGGCCCGCGCAGCCGGCCAGCGCCGTCAGCGACACGGTGATGGTCCTGCGCATGTTTCCTCGTTCCTCCCTGCAGGGCGGCCATGGTCCTCGGCCGGTTGCATATCGGCGATATGATGCGCGAAATGGACCCGCAATCGGGGTTTATGCCGATACGCGGCGGGGGCGCGGCGCATGCTGTCCTACACGCCAAGGCAGCGTTATGGCCTGGGTGATGGAACGTCTGGATGGAAATGATGCGGCATGTTTTCCCGGCACTACCCGGTGTCAACCAGGGCAGGCGCAGGCCAGCATTTCTGCGGGGCAGAGCGGGGTGACAGCGCCTGTAGGATGTGTCGCCTGTGTCAACCGCGCTTTGGGGAGGGCCGTGCCGCGCGGCGGTCATGCCCCCTCTATCACCGGCTTTTATCCCCAGAATCGACCTGTTCCCGTTCCGTTCGCCTTGTTCGCAAATGCCCATCCGCTAGGAAAGTTCGACCGAAATTCTCGTCCGGTCGGGTTTCCATTCGCCGCCGGGCTTAGGGGGATCTGATTGAAATGAAGGCGACGATCGAACGGGCAACCCTGCTGCACAGCCTGTCCCACGTGCAGTCGGTGGTGGAACGCCGCAACACGATCCCCATTCTCTCGAACGTGCTGATCGAGGCTGCGGCAGACGGCAATGTCCGCCTGATGGCGACCGACCTCGACCTGCAGGTGGTAGAGGTGATGCCCGCCGCGTCGGTCGAAGGTGCGGGCGCGATCACCGTGTCGGCGCACCTATTGTTCGACATCGCGCGCAAGCTGCCCGACGGCTCGCAGGTCAGCCTCGAGACGAGCGAGAACCGCATGATCGTCAAGGCAGGCCGCAGCCGGTTCCAGCTGCCCACCCTGCCGCGCGACGATTTCCCGGTCATCGTCGAAGGCGACCTGCCCACCAGCTTCGAGCTTCCCGCCGCCACGCTGGCGCAGATGATCGACCGCACGCGTTTCGCCATCAGCACCGAGGAAACGCGCTATTATTTGAACGGCATCTTCCTGCATGTCGCGGACGACGGCCCGAACGGCTCCGCCCAGTTGAAGGCCGCGGCGACCGACGGTCACCGGCTGGCGCGCTTCACCATCGTGCGCCCCGACGGGGCCGAGGGGATGCCCGACGTCATCGTGCCGCGCAAATGCGTGGCCGAACTGCGCAAGCTTCTGGAAGAATCGCTCGACACCAATGTCGCGGTCGACCTGTCGGCATCCAAGATCCGCTTCACCCTTGGCGGCGAAGGCGGCATCGTGCTGACCAGCAAGCTGATCGACGGCACCTTCCCGGACTACAGCCGCGTGATCCCGACCGGCAACGACAAGCTGCTGAAGGTCGATCCCAAGAGCTTCTTCGCCGGTGTCGACCGCGTGGCCACCATCGCCACCGAAAAGACCCGCGCGGTCAAGATGGCGCTGGATACCGACCGGGTGACGCTGTCCGTCACCAGCCCCGACAACGGCACCGCGGCCGAGGAAATCGCCGCCGACTACGGGGCCGAAGGGCTGGAGATCGGCTTCAACGCCAATTACCTCAAGGACATCCTCGCCCAGATCGAGGGCGACAATGTCGAACTGCATCTCGCCGACGCGGGCGCGCCGACGCTGATCCGCCAGAACGCGCAAAGCCCCGCGCTCTACGTGCTGATGCCGATGCGCGTCTGACCGTTCGCCTGGCGGGGCGGGCGGATGCGCTGCTTCATCGCGGCGAAAGCCCGCCTCGTCCACAGCGCCCTCGCAAAGGCTTGCACGCCCGCAGCGCGCTTCGCATGGGGCGGTCTCGAAGGACGGAGAAACCGAATGAAACGTACCGCTTTGGCGCTGGGCCTGATCGCCAGCGTCGCCCTCTCGGCCCCCGCCGCCCAGGCACAGGGCACAACCGATCCGGACCTGCGATGCGCCGCCTGGGCCATGCTCGCCGGCGCGCAGGAACAGGACGAGGGCAAGAAGAACGCGCTGGGCTTCATGATGGCCTATTTCATCGGCCGTTATGAAGAATCGTCCGGCAACAAGATCCAGACCCAGATCACCCCGCAGACGATGGAAGCGGTGCTGGGCAACGTCGAAGAGGCGAATGCCGCCTGCGGACCGCGCGCCAACGATTTCGGCCAGCGCCTGCAGCAGACGCTGAAGGGCATGCAGGCCCCCGCCAGCCAGGCCGAGGGCCGTTGATCTTGCGATGATCCCGCCGGTCAGCGGCCGGCGCGGATCATCTCCTCGACCAGCGTGAATTTCTCGCGCGGTGCGCCGGACCGGGCGGCGGCGATTTCCGCTTCCTCGATCTTCTGCCAGTCGCGAAAGGTCACGATGTCCAGCTCACGCTCGGCGGCAAGGGCATCGAAGCCGGGGCGGCCTGCCTTGCCCTCCGGCCCTATGGCACCGCTCGCGATGTCCTCGGCCAGCTTGGCGATGATCGCGAAGCCGTCCGGCTTGTTGGTCCCGATCGTCCCGGTCGGCCCCCGCCGCGCCCAGCCGACGCAGTATAGGCCGCCATTCTCGGGGGAAACCGAGATGCGCCCGTCCTCGCTGGCAAATCGCCCCGCGCCCTCGTCGAAGGGCGCACCTGGAATGGGCGCGCTGCGATAGCCGATGGCCGAGATCACCAGGTGGCAGGGGATCATGTAGAACTCCCCCGTTCCCTCCAGCCGGTCCCCGGTCACTCGGGTCCGCTCAACCTCGACACCCTGCACCTTGTCGGTGCCGAGAATGCGGACCGGGCGCGCGAAGAAATCGAAATTGATGCGCAGCGGCTTGGACGAAGGCTCGGCAGCGAACTGGCGCAGCCATTGCACCGATTTGCGCTGGCCCGGTTCCAGTGCCTCGTCGTCGATAGTCGGGGGCAGGTCTTCCGGATCGACGAAGGGCGCGGCACGATCTAGGTCGCGCAACTCGCCCAGTTCCTTGGGCGTCATCGCGATCTGGTGCGGTCCGCGGCGACCCAGCAGCACGATCTCGTCCAGTCGCGAACCATCGATCGCGTCAAGTGCGTTGGCGACGATATCCGACCCTTCGAATTCGCGCCGGGTCTTCGACAAAATACGCGCGATATCCAGCGCGACATTGCCGTTGCCGATCACCACGACGCGCCGGCCCGACAGATCGGGATCGAGATCGGTGAAGCTGGGATGGCCATTGTACCAGCCGACCAGCGAAGCGCTGCCGATCACGCCGGGTAGGTCGGCGCCTGGGATCCCGAGGTCGCGGTCGTGCGGCGCACCGGTGGCGATGATCACCGCATCGTACAGGGCCTGCAGTTCCTGCAGCGACACGTCTTCGCCGATGGCGATATTCCCGACGAAGCGCACATTTTCGGTCAGCGCGGTTTTTTCATAGCGCCGCGACACCGCCTTGATCGTCTGGTGATCGGG
>JAPYSD010000438.1 GCA_029936705.1 Croceicoccus sp.
GCAGGCGATCACGCCGAAGCCGCCCGCGTTCGAGATGGCGGAGACGAGGTTGCGTTCGGACACCCAGCTCATCGCGCCGCACATGATCGCGTGTTCGCTGCCGAGGAATTCGGCGCCGCGGGCCATCAGCGCGTGGGTCTTGGGGTGGCTGGTCATGGGTCGTCGCATCCTGATGTCGCAATGGGGCCGGGCAGCGATGCCCGCTGCCGGTTGCGGGGCTTTAGGCAGCGGGCGCGAGTCCGGCAAGAGCGGGCGGGTTGCCCTGTTGGCGCGGGAACGACGACTGCCGGGGGGCGTAGGGTGGGCAGGGGCCGTCCCGCAGGCGGCGGGTTTGCGTAAAAGGAGGGGGCGAGGCGATGAACATGCTTTTCGGCGAAGACCTGGGCGCGGCGCTTGCCCGCGGGCTGGTGCTGGGCGCGGTGGCGTTGATGTGGGTGGTGCTGCTGGTCCGGATCCTGGGGCTGCGCAGCTTTTCGAAGATGACCAATTTCGATTTCGTGATGACGATCGCGATGGGTTCGTTGATCGCCTCGGCGTCGCAGTCGGAAAAGCTGTTGCCGTTCCTGCAGGCGATGGCCGCGATGGTGGCATTGTTCGCGGTGCAGTGGGTTGCGGCGCGGCTGCGCAAGTCGTCGGACACGGTGGAAGCGATTCTGAGCAACACGCCCGTCGTGCTGATGCGCAACGGCGAATATTGCGAGGACGCGCTGAAGGCTAATCGCGTCAGCCGCAACGACCTTGTCGCCAAGCTGCGCGAGGCGAACGTGATGGATTTTTCCGAGGTTCGCGCCGTGGTGCTCGAGACGACGGGCGACATCTCCGTCCTGCACGGCGATCACCTTAGCGAGGCGGTGCTGAAGGGGGTCAGGGGCGACGCCGATCAGGAACGATGAGCGCGGCGGTCCATTGAGAGGTCGTATCCCTCTCGATCCAATCGGAGAAACAACATGTACGGCTGGGCCTTTCTGTTCGCCATCGTCGCGCTGATCGCGGCCATCTTCGGCTTTAGCGGCGTCGCGGGCGCGCTGGCCAATGTGGCGCTGATCATCTTCCTGATCGCACTGGTCGCCACGGTGATCTTCTTCGTCATGGGCTGGAAGGCCGCGAAGTCGATCGACCGCAAGCTCTAGGACCGAACTGACGCGTCGCAGCCGGGGTCGGTCGTCAGATCGCCCGGTCCTGCGGCGCGCCCTTGCAGCCGCTGGCGATGACATACCATTCGCTGCTGTCCTTGCGGCTGGCAGGCGGCTTGGCGTGTTTTACGGTGGTGAAGTGCTTTTTCAGCACGTTCAGCAGCGCGGTGTCCGTTCCGCCCGCGAAGACCTTGGCGACGAAGGTGCCGCCTTCGGCCAGGGTGCGGATCGCGAAATCGGCGGCGGCCTCGACCAGGCCCATGGTGCGCAGATGATCGGTCTGCTTGTGGCCCACGGTGTTCGCGGCCATGTCGGACAGCACCAGGTCGGGCGCTTCGCCCAGTGCTTCGATCAAAGCGTCCGGCGCGACGTCGTCCATGAAATCCATCTGGAAGATGGTGACGCCGGGCAGCGGCTCGACCTCCAGCAGGTCGATGCCGACGATCTTTGCCTGCGGACACTTTTTCGCCACCAGCTGCGCCCAGCCGCCCGGCGCGATGCCCAGGTCGACGACGGCGCGGGTGCCCTTGAGCAGGCCGAATTTCTCGTCCAGCTCGGCCAGCTTGAACGCGGCGCGGCTGCGGTACCCTTCGGCCTTGGCCTTGGCGACATAGGGATCGTTCAATTGCCGCGCCAGCCAGCGCGCGCTGCTGGCGGTGCGCTTCTTGTTGCTTTTCAGCTTCTGGCGGTCGCTTCCCGATCTGCTCATGACATGGCCCTAGAGCGGCTTTTCGCGCGGCGATAGGGGGCGCGAATGCGCATGCGTGCCGCCCATCAGCGAGCGCAATATGCCCTCGCGGATGCCGCGGTCGGCCACGCCCAGCTTCGTCGCGGGCCACAGGTCCAGGATGGTTTCCAGGATGGCGCAGCCCGCCACCACCAGCTCGGCGCGGTCGTGGCCGATGCAGGGCAGTTCGGCGCGCTGGCCGAAATCCATGCCGGAAAGATCGCTGGCGATGGTGCGCATCGCCTGCGCGGGGACGATCAGGCCGTCCACCGCCTGCCGGTCGTACTGTTCAAGTCCCAGGTGCACGCTGGCCAGCGTGGTGACCGTGCCGCTGGTGCCCAGCAGGCGGGGGCCGTCCTCGCTCTCTTCGCGCGGGATGGTGCGGAACGGCTCCAGCCTGCGCGAGAACTGGCGGAAGCTGTCCGCGACCTTGCGGCGCATGTCGCGGTAGCGGGCGAGGCGCTGGGCATCGTCCTCGCCTTCCTGCGCGGGAAAACTCTCGGTCAGGGAAACGACGCCCCAGGGAACCGATTGCCAGTCGATGATGCGCGGTACGACGTCGCCGGTCTCGATCAGCACCAGCTCGGTCGAGCCGCCGCCGATGTCGAAGATCATCGCCGGACCCTCGCCGCGTTCCAGCAGGACATGGCAGCCCAGCACCGCCAGCCGCGCTTCTTCCTGCGCGCTTATGACGTCGAGCACGATGCCCGTTTCCTCGCGCACGCGGTCGATGAACGCCTGCCCGTTGGATGCGCGGCGGCATGCCTCGGTCGCGACGCTGCGGGCGAGGTGGACGTTGCGGCGGCGCAGTTTCTGCGAGCAGACCTTGAGCGCGCCGAGCGCCCGCTCCATCGCCTCGTCCGACAGGCGGCCGCTTTGCGCCAGCCCTTCGCCCAGGCGGACGACGCGGCTGAAGGCGTCGATCACCATGAAATTCTCACCCTGCGCGCGGGCGATCAGCAGGCGGCAATTGTTGGTGCCCAGGTCGATCGCGGCATACGCCTGCCGCGATGCCGTGGCCTGGGCCGGAGCGGGGGCGGCGGCGGCAGCGGCTGCCGGGGCGGGCCTGTCGGTGCGGCCTTCGCCGCGCCGTGCCGCAGCCCGGCTGTCACCTGAACGCCTTGCGGGTGGGTGTTTTCCGTTCGTACGGGATGGTGCGCGGCCGTCGGGCCTGCCATCCTTGTTCTTTACGCCGGCAGCGGGACCCGATTTGCCCTTGCGGGCCTCGCTGTCCGGATCGGCGTTGGCACGGCGACGACCGCGCGATGAGCGCCGATCCCCGTCATGCGATGCCGGCGGAAGCGATTCCGCCATGTTTTGCAACTTTCCAAATTCACATCGACCGCGCCGAACTGTTGGCGCGGGGGACCTGACGCCGATGCTAACGGCCGCGGTGCATGCTGGCAAGCGCGCTGGTCCGAGGACCGGCCGCGCCGGATCGCGGCGGCGCGGGCGGCGGGCGGCGGCCGCATTCCAGCAAGCCGCTTGCCAGAAAGCCGGTTGACCGCCACGCCCGCCCGCGCTAATGGCGCGCCCCTCACCCAGCGTGATGCCCCGTCGTCTAATGGTAAGACTACGGACTCTGACTCCGTCAATTGAGGT
>JAPYSD010000439.1 GCA_029936705.1 Croceicoccus sp.
GGCCTTTAACATGCTCATGGCGCGCCTGTACTAAAAGCTCCTGGCCGAGCGCGAGGCGGCAGCTTCTGGCGAATACCAGGCCAAGACCGAGATCGGCTGGGGCCACCAGATCCGTTCCTACGTGCTGCAGCCCTATCAGCAGGTGAAGGACCTGCGCACGGGCCATGTCTCGACCAATCCGTCCGACGTGCTCGACGGCGCGCTGGACCCGTTCATCACCGCCGCCCTGTCGCAGCGCGTCACGGGCGAGAAGGTGGACGTGGAGGACGTGGATTGATCCACCGCGCCACCCTGCTTTCGGTCATGGCCGCGGCGCTGGTCCTCTCGGGATGCAATATCACCGAAGTGGACGAGCGCCGCCCCGAAAGCGCGCGCGATTTCCCCGAAGCCGACCGTCCCGTTTCCCAGCTGGGCGCAAGCCAGTTCGCATCCGAACGCGCACGCGACGACCGGCGCGAGGCGGTGACGGTGATGGACCTTGCCAATATCCGCAAGGGCATGACCGTGGCCGATATCGGCGCGGGCGAGGGCTATTACACCACGCGCCTTGCCGAGCGCGTGGGCGAGAACGGCCGCGTGCTGGCGCAAGATATCGATCCCGAAGTACTCCAGCGCCTTGGCTCGCGTGTCGAGCGGGAGCGGTTGGACAACGTATCGATCAAGCTGGGACGCGAGGACGATCCGGGCCTGCCCGAGGGCAGCTTCGACCGCATCTTCCTGGTGCACATGTATCACGAGGTGGCCGAGCCCTACGCGTTCCTGTGGCGGCTTCGCCCCGCGTTGAACCCGGGCGGACAGGTCATCGTGGTCGACGTCGACCGCCCGACCGACAGCCACGGCATCCCGCCCAAGCTGCTTTTCTGCGAATTCGAATCGGTCGGTTTCAAGCTGGCCGCTTTCATTCGTCGCCCCGAACTGGCAGGCTATTACGCCCGGTTCGAGGCGGCGGGACCACGGCCGGACCCGGCCGACATCGAACCCTGTGAGCAGGAAATGGTTGCCACGGGGACGGCGGAGACCGGCGCGAATGGCGCCGATGACCGCCCTGACAGGATTATAGAGACATGAGTTTTAAGGGACTGGAGCCGATCAACTATGGCGGACGCGAAGTCTGGCCTCTGATCGAGGGCGGCAAGGGCGTTTCGGCGACCAATCACGCCAGCTCGGGCGCATGGGCCGCGGCAGGCGGCATCGGCACCGTCAGCGCGGTGAACGCCGACAGCTATGACGCCGAGGGCAAGATCGTGCCCCAGCAGTACGAGCAGATGACCCGCAAGGAGCGGCACCAGCAGCTGATCGACTATGCGATCGATGGCGCGGTGGCGCAGGTAAAGCGCGCGCACGACATCTCGGGCGGCAAGGGCGCGATCAACATCAACGTGCTGTGGGAAATGGGCGGCGCGCAGGAGGTGCTGGAAGGCACCCTGGAACAGACGCGCGGCCTGGTCACCGGCGTGACCTGCGGCGCGGGCATGCCCTACAAGCTGGCCGAGATCGCCCAGCGGTTCGGCGTGCACTACCTGCCGATCGTGTCGTCGGCCCGTGCGTTCCGCGCCCTGTGGAAGCGCAGCTATTCCAAGGTGCCGGAACTGATGGCGGCAGTGGTCTATGAAGACCCGTGGCTGGCCGGCGGCCACAACGGCCTGTCGAATGCCGAGGACCCGCTGAAGCCCGAGGACCCCTATCCGCGCGTCAAGGCGCTGCGCGAGACGATGCGCAAGGAAGGCGTGTCGGAAGATACCGCCATCGTCATGGCCGGCGGCGTCTGGTTCCTGCGCGAGTGGAACGACTGGATCGACAACCCGGAGCTGGGCAAGATCGCTTTCCAGTTCGGCACGCGGCCGCTGCTGACGCAGGAAAGCCCGATCCCGCAGGGCTGGAAGGACATGCTCCGTACGCTGGAGCCGGGCGACGTGCTGCTGCACAAGTTCTCGCCCACGGGGTTCTATTCCTCTGCCGTGCGCAATCCGTTCCTGCGCAACCTGGAACAGCGGAGCGAGCGGCAGATCCCCTATTCCCGGATCGAGGCGGGCGATCACACCGTCCAGCTGGACGTGGGGGTGAAGGGCAAGAATTTCTGGGTGACGCCGCATGACCGCGAGCGCGCACGGAGCTGGGCCGCCGCGGGCCAGACCACGGCGCTGAAGACGCCGGACGACACGGTCGTCTTCGTCACGCCCGAAGAGCGCGAGACGATCCGCAAGGACCAGGCCGACTGCATGGGCTGCCTGTCGCACTGCGCATTCTCGTCGTGGAAGGACCACGACGACTACACAACCGGTCGCCTTGCCGATCCGCGCAGCTTCTGCATCCAGAAGACCCTGCAGGACATTGCGCATGGCGGCGACACGGACGAGAACCTCGCCTTTGCGGGCCACGCGGCCTATCGCTTCAAGCAGGACCCGTTCTATTCCAACGGCTACACGCCGACGGTTAAGGAACTGGTCGACCGCATCCTTACCGGCGACTGACCGTACGCAGGGACCGCGCTGGCATGGGTGAACTGAAACGGGGCGCCTGTCACTGCGGCGCGGTCCGGTTCGAGGCGGAAGTCGATCTCGGCTCTGCCCGCCGCTGCGATTGTTCGCTGTGCCGGATGCGCGGGGCAGTGGCCGTCAGCGCGCCGCTGGATCGGTTCACTATCCTGGCGGGTGAGGACGTCTTGCGCCTCTACCGGTTCAATACCGGCACGGCGAAGCACTATTTCTGCGGTAATTGCGGCATCTATACCCATCACCAGCGCAGGTCTAACCCCACGCAATACGGCGTGAACGTCGCCTGCCTCGATGGCATGAGCCCGTTCGATTTCGCCGAGATCGACGTGCTGAACGGACGCGCGCATCCCGCGGACACCGGCGCCAATCGCCGCTCCGGCGTGCTGCGCTACACGCCGGACTAGGCGTCAGGCATAGCCCTCGATCACGCGGTCGGGCGGGCTGTGGCCGTCGACCCAGCTCTGGATATTGGCCAGGATCTTCATCCCCGCTGCGGTGCGCCCTTCCTCGGTCGCGCTGCCGATGTGGGGCTGGGTGATGACATAGGGATGCGCGATCAGGCGCGGATCCACGACCGGCTCGTCGGGATAGACGTCGAGGCCTGCGCCCCATAGCCTGCCGCTTTCCAGTGCCGAGATCATGGCTTCCTGGTCGACCAGGTCGCCGCGGCCGGTGTTCACGATCACCGCTCCTTCCTTCATCAGCGCGATCCGCCGCTCGTCGAGCAGATGGTGGGTCGCGCTGCTTTTCGGGCAATGCAGCGTCACGATGTCGCTATGGGCCAGCAGCGCATCGACATCGGCGAAATAATCCGCCCCGAACATGCGCTCCACCGACTCGGGCAGGCGGCGGCGGTTGTGATAGGCGATGCTGAGGCCGAAGGCGCGGGCGCGGTGCGCGACTGCCTGGCCGATGCGGCCCATGCCGATGATGCCCAGCACCTTGCCGCCCAGCGAC
>JAPYSD010000440.1 GCA_029936705.1 Croceicoccus sp.
ACCTCGTTCTATGCGCTGGTAATCAAGGCGGGCTGACCCGTTGGATGCCGCTCCTGCGCCACAACCCGGAATATGTTCACGTCATCGGGGCGCTCGCTCCCGACGGAGACGTCGCCGAGTTCTCGGCACACGGTGGGCGCTGGGACGAGATGATCGACTACCGTCCAGGGGTCGATCTTCCTGCAAGCGACTTTGAGGAGGCAACCGAAGTAACCGGAACTTCCTTCTCGGCTTCGCTATACACGATCGAGCTGGTCTCCCAGATTGCGCCTGCCAACGTCCAGTTGGCAGTGGCATCGACGACACCGTAAGACCGCGTTCATACGCACAAGAGGGGGGACGACATCGCTGCGTCCTCCCTCTTCGTACCAACAGAGAGAGCATTGTCAATTGGCGCAATAGATGCCATATTGCGCCAATTGGAGATCGAGCATGCTTGAAGAAATTGTCGCAACCCCAGCGCAGCCCGATAGCCCGGAAATCACCCAGGGCGAAGCGGAAGCCGGAGCCAGGGCCATCGTGCGCCTGTTCGACCTCTGGGAACTCAGCGACGACGATGCATGCATATTGCTCGGTCAAATGAGCCGCAGCAGCTGGACGCGGTGGAAGCAGGGCAAGATCTCCGCGGTGCCCTATGACAGGGCCACGCGGCTTTCTCTGCTACTCGGCATTCACAAGGGTCTGCGTTACCTCTTCTCGGATCGCGAGATGGGCTACGCCTGGATCAAAAAGCCCAATACCAACTTCGGCGGGCAATCGCCGCTCGAAATTATGAAAGGCGGCACGATTTTCGCTCTCGAGCGCATTCGCCGTTATCTTGATGCGGAGCGTGGCGGATGGTGATGACAAACTGGCCAAGAGCCGTTCGCATCATCCGTTCCATCTACCCGCCCATCGACCTGTTCGAGGATATTTCCGACCCCAGGGATTGGGAAGCGATCGCTTCGCTTGAATCCAAAACCAATCCGCGCATCCGGGAAGAAATCGGCCGGCTTGACCTCGTTCCAGTCAATCGCCGTGTCGGCGGCCCAGGTGCAAGCTACGTTATGGCTCCATTCGTTCATTGCAGCACCGACCGGCCCGGCCGTTTCACCGATGGAAGCTATGGTGTCTACAGTGCAGCAAACGATGACGAAGTCGCCATCCGCGAAATCGCCTATCACCATGCTCGCACGATGGCTGCTACCAACGAAAAGCCCGGCTGGCACTCAGACTTCCGTCAACTCATCGGCTCGCTAAACGCTGAACTGACCGACATCACCGGCGATCCATTATGTCACGATCCTGACGACTGGTCACACCCTCAGGCCCTCGGCCGCCAGGCTCGCGCGAATGGAGCAAATGGGCTCCTCTATAACTCGGTTCGTTGCCCCGGCGGGCAATGCGTAGCGCTATTTTGGCCGGATATCATGGCGATACCCGTGCAAGGCACGCATTACCGGCTCCATTGGGACGGCAGCCGTGTCGACCGGGTTTACGACCAGAACACCAGCACGGAATATCGCCTGACAGCCTGATCGGCTCCGCTGTCCAATTGCAGCGCGCAGATCGCCGTCCCGGCTGCCCGCGATCGATACTCTGTCTCCGACCAAATTTAAGGCAATTTTCATGACCGACGACCTTTTTGCGAGCGAGGCGCCTGTCTCGAGCGAGCATGTGCCGCTGGCCGAACGCATGCGCCCATCCAGCCTGTCGGAGGTCGTCGGGCAAGAGCATCTCACAGGCGAGGACCGAGCCATTGGCAAGATGCTCGCACGCGGCCGCGCGTCCTCCATGGTCCTTCACGGCCCGCCGGGCACAGGTAAAACGACGCTCGCCAGGCTTATCGCCGAGACCCTTGGCCTCAGGCATAAGCAGCTCTCGGCGATTGGAACCTCATCAGCCGACCTCAAAAAGATCTTCGCTGAGGCCGAGGAAATCTTCAGATCGAGCGGCCAGCCCACGGTCTGCTTCGTCGACGAGGTCCATCGCTTCGACAAAGCCAAGCAGGACTCTTGGCTTCCTCACATGGAGTCCGGCTCGATCGTACTCATCGCGGCGACGACAGAAAATCCAAGCTTCTCCGTACGTCCCGCTATCATTAGCCGGTCGCAAGTCTTCGAAACGCGTCCGGTCGCAGCAGAACATCTCGAAGCTATTCTCGAACGGCTTGAGAGAGCCAATCGACCGCTTCCCATAACCCTCGACGCACGAAAAGCCTTGATAGCGAACGCCGCTGGCGATGCCCGTTTCCTCATCGGGCAGGCCGAGACGCTGCTCGACCACAGCGGACCGCCGCTTGATGTCGAAGCCATGGAGCGTCTGCTTCAAAAGCGGCTGGCGCGCCATGACAGGAACGGCGACGGCCACTATGACCTCGCATCCGCTTTCCAGAAGAGCGTGAGAGCTAGCGCACCAGATGCCGCCGTCTACTATGCCGCCAAGATGATCGACGCCGGTGAGGACCCTGCCTTCCTCTTCCGACGTCTACTTGTCATGGCGAGCGAGGAAGTCGGCATGGCCGATCCCAGCGCGCTTGCGACGGTCGTTGCCGCCCGGCAGACATTCGACATGCTTGGGCTGCCTGAAGCGGGATACGCGATCAGCCAAGCCATCATTCACGTCGCCACAGCCCCGAAGTCAAACGCCGCTTATCTCGCATGGGGCAAGGCCATGACGCTTGCTCAGCAAACCCGCGGCATCGCGCCGCCCAAAAACATCCTCAATGCTCCGACCGATCTTATGGCAAAATCTGGGAGGAAAGCCCGGTACCAGTACGATCATGACTATCCCGGGGCATTCTCCGGTCAGAATGTCTGGCCCGAGGAGATAGGGCCACAGAAACTCTACGAACCCAGTGAGCGCGGCTTCGAAGCCCAGATCACCAAGCGCATTAATCACTGGGACGCGATCCGGCGCGAAAAGGGCAACAGCTAAGCCGCATCCCACCCGGTTCTCATCCTGCTTTTGATTTCGTGTCCAAAGGCAGAGAAGGGAAAAGAAAATGACTGTTGTCGCAGACGACATCGTCACGAAGCGCGCCGTCCATTTCGAATGGCAGGCTGACGATTACGAGGGCATCGAAGACCAGACCGGCACGCCCGCTCTGCAGGCCGCCATCGGCTATCTCGCGACATGGGCTTCCTCCAACGAGCGATACGCACATTGCACGATCAGTGTCGTCGGCAGACCCGGCGACTATGAGCTCGTGGCCAACTATCGGCCGGTCGCCGACGGCGTGATCACCTATCAGATCGGCGCCATCTGGCAGGCCGATGAGAAGCACTTCTCCTTCCACTCCTGAAATCGAAAGGCCTCCAATGGCAATCATCGACATCAAGGCGATTCCCGCGACTTTCGAAGACGGAATCATGAGCATGACCATCAGCAGAATGATGGGCGACGGCCTCGGCCGCATCCGACACGACACCACTCGTGTCGCGGACATCGAAGCTGAGATGCAGGGG
>JAPYSD010000441.1 GCA_029936705.1 Croceicoccus sp.
GTGCTGGGCACGTCCAGCAGCGAAAGTGCGCTCCCCTCGCTGATCGAGAAGATGGAGCGGGCGGGCTGCCCCAAGTCGATCGTCGGCCTGGTCGTGCCGACCGGCTATTCCTTCAACCTCGACGGTACCAATATCTACATGACGATGGCGGCCCTGTTCATCGCGCAGGCGACCGGGATCGATCTGTCGCTGGGTGACCAGATCGCGCTGCTTTCCGTCGCGATGATTTCTTCCAAGGGGGCGGCAGGCGTCACCGGCGCCGGGTTCATCACCCTTGCCGCCACTCTCTCCATCGTGCCCAGCGTTCCGGTCGCAGGCATGGCGCTGATCCTGGGGATCGACCGCTTCATGTCGGAATGCCGCAGCCTGACCAATTTCATCGGCAACGCGGTGGCCACCGTCGTGGTCAGCCGCTGGGAAGGCAGTTTCGACCGCGCCCAGTTCCAGGCAGCCACTGCCGGAGAGCTGCCCCGGATCGACCAGATGCCCGCGCTCGCCGACCCGGCCGAGTAGCGCCGCGCGGCGAACCGGCCGCGCCGACCGTCCCGCCAGGGACCCAAGACCCAAGGACCATGCCATGAACCGTGCCGCCATACTGGCGATCGCCGGGTGCTGCCCTGCATCCATCGCCCTCGCCCCGATTGCCCAAGCTTTCGAGATCCAGGACCGGACTGACCCCGCCCCCGCCGCGGAAGCCGCCGCCGCGGCAGTGCATAACGAAGAGACAGTCGCACCCATCTCGCCAGCGGAGAAAGCCGTCACGCCCGCCGCACCCGCAAGCGATCCCTATCCGGTCGAGGCGCTGGGCGAACCGCGCGTCACGGACCGATACGCCTCCTCCCGCTTTGGCGAGGACTGGCGGTCGATGCGCCAGGCCGACCGGCGGGACGATCCCCTGGACCGCCCGAAATATCTGCCGATCGCTGCCGACGGCGAAATCTACCTCACCCTCTCCGGCGAAGCGCGGGTCCGCTTCGACCTGCTGACCAACACGCGCCAGGTCGCGCGCCCGACCGAACGCCGCGACAGGGTGCGGCTGCTGGGCGGCGCGGATCTGCATGTCGGTCCGAACGTGCGCTTTTATGGAGAGATCGCGCATGGCGGGCTGTCGGGCGTCAACCTGACAACACGGCAGACCAATTTCGATAACAAGCTGGCGGTGCAGCAAGCCTTTGCCGAGGTCTCCGGCCCTGTCGGCGGGCTGGAACTGGGTGTGCGTTACGGGCGGCAGGAATTCGCCGATGGCTCCGCCCTGCTGATCGGTACGCGCGATTTCAACTCGATCCGGTTCGCGGTGAACGGCATACGCGCCTGGGCAAACGGACCGAAGGCGCGCGCCGGCATCTTCGACTTCGCCTTCACGGACCTCGGGCGCGAGGGGCTGGGCGACGACCCCAGCGACGACGGCACCCGCTTCAGCGGCGTCAATCTGGGCCTGGTGGTGCCCGAAAGCGCGCTTGGCGGATCGAAGCTGTTCTTCGACCCCTTCATCTGGCGCTTGCGGCAGGACGATTTCCGCTGGGGGCCAAACACCGCGCGCGAAGAACGGATGTATTACGGCGGGCGGCTATGGGGTTCGGTCGGCCGGCTGACGGTGGACTGGAACGTGAACCGCCAGACCGGCTCCTACGGCGATCGCGACATTTCCGCCTGGTCCCTGTTCTTGGCCCAAAGCTACCGTCTGGGCGAAGCGCGCGGCGCACCATCGGTAGGCGTGCGGCTGGACTATGGCAGCGGCGGCGGCGGAACCGACGAGGACGGCACGCTGCGCACCGCGCATACGCCTTACGGAATCAATGCGCCCTTCAGCTACCAGATCGCGTTGACGCCCACCAACCTGCTGGCCGTGACGCCGGGTGTCAGCTTCAAGCCGTTCGATAATCTGCAGGTGGACGTGGAATACGGGTTCAGCTTCCGGCCCCGTGAAAACGACGCGGTCTATGCACCGGTCAACAAGCCATACCTGGGGACCGAGGCGGTTGGCGGTCACCGGGTGGCCGACATGCCGCGCATCCAGACCCGCTGGAACATCACGCCCCGCCTGTTCCCGGGCACGCGCACCGAATATCTGATCGCCCGCGACGTGTTCGATCGGGCTGGATATGTCGACAGTTTCTTCACGACCGCCTGGCTGAGCTTCCGCTTCTGAACCGGCGACGATAACGAACGAAAAAAGGGAAGAGCAAGACCATGAGCAATACCGGCAAGATGGCCCGCGACGGCGATGCGACGGACCCCCACGGCCCCGATGCCGGGCAGGCGCCGCCGCCGCGCGGCAGGATGTGGCGCCATCTTGGCCCCGGTATCGTGGTCGCGGCAACGGGCGTGGGTGCAGGCGATCTGGTCGCAACGCTGATCGCCGGATCGCGTTTCGGCTACGCCCTGCTATGGGCCGCCGTGGTCGGCTGCATCGTCAAGATCGCGCTGTCCGAAGGCTCTGCCCGCTATCACCTTGCCACCGGCTCGACCATCCTGGCCGGCTGGCGCTCGCTGGGCCGGTGGACCAGCTGGTATTTCGGCGTCTACGTCATCATCTGGGGCTTCATCTACGGCGCCACCGCGATGAGCGCGACCGCCCTGCCCTTGACCGCCCTGTTCCCCGGACTGTCGCTGCGCGTGTGGGCGATAATCGCGGGCGTGTTCGGCTTCGTGTTCGTCTGGTTCAACAAGTACGAGACATTCGAGACGGTGATGAAGATCCTCGTCGGCACGATGTTCGTCATCATGGTCGGGCTGGCGATCCTGGTCGCACCCAGCCTGCCCGATCTTGCCCGCGGCATGACCTTCATGCTGCCCGAAGGTTCGCTGTTCTACACGCTGGGCCTTATCGGCGGGGTCGGCGGTACGATCACCACGGCCGCCTATGGCTACTGGACGCAGGCCAAGGGCTGGCGCGGCACGCCGTGGCTGCCGATGATGCGCGTCGACAATTCGGTCGCCTATATCGTCACCGGCATCTTCGTCATAGCGATGCTGATCGTGGGCGCGGAATTGCTGTATTCCGCGGGGATCGCGCTGCAGGACAGCGACCAGGGGCTGCTGGGCCTGTCGGGCGTGCTGGAAGAGCGGTTCGGCGCCGCAATCGCCACCCTGTTCCTGATTGGCTTCGCCGCGACCTCCGTCTCCTCCCTTTTGGGCGTGTGGCAGGGCATGAGCCTGTTCTTTTCCGACTGGTGGTACCAGCTGAAGGGCCGCGAGGAAGGCGGGCACGAGGGCAGCAACGCCTATCGCTTCTATCTTGCCTGGCTGACCTTCCCCCCGATGGTCCTGCTGTTTGCCGATCGTCCGTTCCTGCTGGTCATCATCTACGGCGCATTCGGCGCATTGTTCATGCCGTTCCTGGCCGTGACGCTGCTGCTGCTGAACAACTCCGAACGCCTGCCTGCCCATGCCCGCAACGGCGTGATCGCCAATGTGACGCTGGCCGGCTCTGCCATCCTGTTC
>JAPYSD010000442.1 GCA_029936705.1 Croceicoccus sp.
CCTCTACCGCCTCGTCGAACGGCTGATATGCGACGGGATGAGCGCGGAGGACGTGGTGCTGGGCGCCATCGTGCCCGCCTCCCGCCTGCTGGGTGAGATGTGGGCCCGGGATACCGCCAATTTTACCGAGGTTTCGCTGGCCGTGAACCAGCTCAGCACGACGGTGATGCGGCTGGAAATGGACTTGCCCGTCGCCATGATCGTGCACGGAGAGGTGCTGCTGACCTGCGCGCCGGGCGACCAGCACGAGTTCGGATCGCTGGTGGTGGGATTTTGCCTGCGCCGCCATGGCTGGGTCGTGACTTGCCCCAAGACCAACGACGCGAACACGCTGGTCGATCTTGGCGAGCGCCGGCATTTCGATGCCTTCGGCCTGTCCATCGCGAACGAGGTCCTGCTGCCCGACTGCCGCCGCTTGATCGAGCGGATGCGGCAGCGCACGTTCAATCCCGAAATGCGGATCGTGGTCGGCGGGCCCGCCGTGCTTGCCGATCAAGGTCTGGCTTCCCGGCTTGGCGCGGACTTTTCTGCAAATGATCCGCAAGAGATGGTTGCGCATCTCGAGGAACTCTGCTGTGGGCCCGGTAACCTAGGTTAAAGGCCTTTGCCGTAAAGGGCCGCTGACAAAAGGACGCGTGCAGCTGGTTGATATGTCATCTTTTTTCGAAAACCCTCAACGAATGTTCGGGGCCGTCAACGGGGACATGTTTGCCTTGGCGGTTGCCAACATGTCGGATCTGGCCATCGTGCTGACCTCGGCGGACGGGATCGTTCGCGATGTGGCCTTTGGCGATCCCGGCCTGTCGGGACAGATCCCGAAACTGCGGCCCGGCACCAGGCTTGCCGATCACCTGACAATCGAATCCCGCCCCAAGCTCGAGGCGCTGCTTGCCGGCACGAGCGAGAAGGGGCGCTGGCGCCACCTCAACTTTCCGGGCGAGGAACTGGGTATCGACGTTCCGATCAGCATGCAGGCATTCGGCCTGGGATCGGGCCGCGTGCTGGTCGTCGGCCGTGACGAGCGGCAGGCCGCGGCGATGCAGCGGCGCTTCATGGCGGCGCAGCGCGACCTGGAATCCACCTTCACCCGCCTGCGGCAGGCGGACATGCGTTACCAGACGCTGCTGCACATGTCGGAACTGGCGGTGCTGACGCTGGATGGCGACGATTTCACCATCATCGACATCAACGCACTGGCATCGGACTATGTCCGGCAGGGCAATCGCAAGCTGTTGGGGCGCAAGGTCAGCTCGATCCTGGCGCCGGACGATGTCGAGCGGGTGGAACAGATGCTGCGCGGCTATACCGCGTCCAGCCGGGGCGGCAATTTCATCGCGCATCTGCGCAATGGCGAAGCGCGCCGGTTCCAGGCCGCCGCATTCCGTTTTGGCGGCTCGCCGCGCCTGGTACTGCGGATCGAGCAGACCGACGGCGAAGCGCCTTCGCCGGGCGAGCTGTTCCAGTCGCTGTTCGCGCGCTTTCCGACCGCGATGGTGGTGACCCATTCCAACCTGGAAATCATCTCTGCAAACCGCGCTTTCGTCGACCTGATCCAGCTGAGCCTGGAAGAAAACGCGGTCGGCCAGCAGCTTGAACGCTTCGTCGGCGAGCGCGGCGTCGATACATCCGTGCTGCGCATCGGACTTCTGGAACAGGGCACGGTGCGCGAGTTTGCCAGCACGGTCACCACCGCATTCGGCGAGCAGACGGAGGTTGATCTCGACGCGGCCGCCGCCGGTTTCGGGCAGGAGGAATATTTCCTCTTCATGCTCCATCCGCGAGAGAATGCGCGGCGTGCCGCCAGTGCAGCCATGACGACGCAGCAGGACGAAAGCGAAATGGCCGAGCGCATCGTCGCCGGTGTCGGGCGCCTCTCGATGAAGGAAATCGTGCGCGACGTCACCGACCGGGTCGAACGACTCTGCATAGAGAATGCCCTGCGACTCACCGGCAACAACCGCGCCAGCGCGGCGGAAATGCTGGGTGTCAGCCGCCAGAACCTCTACGACAAGCTGCGCCGGTTCGACATCGACGGCGGCCGCGATGAAGAGGAAAGCGTCGGAGGCAGTTGATGTAAACTATTATTGACGGGCAAACCTGTCTGACGTAGTTTACATACATGAACCGGATTCGCGCAGCAGGCCGATCACAGGCAATCGCTCCCCGGGACATTCTCGAACTCCTCAAACCTGTCACCTGGTTCGCTCCGGTCTGGGCATTTGGCTGCGGATTGGTCGCGGGCGGCGGTGCGGGAACATCGCTTTCACTCGCGGAAGCGGCAGGCGGGCTTCTGCTTGCCGGGCCGCTGGTATGCGGCGCGTCGCAAGCCGCGAACGATTGGTTCGACCGCCACGTCGATGCTGTGAACGAGCCGGATCGCCCGATACCGTCCGGACGCCTGCCTGGACGCACTGGCCTTTATGTCGCGGTGACGGTCTCGCTCCTGGCGCTGGCGGTTGCCGCCGCCATTTCCACGCTCGTACTGGCCGCCACTGCGCTCGCCCTGTTGTCGGGCTGGGCCTACAGCGCGCCGCCGCTGCGCCTGAAGGCGAATGGTATTGCGGGCGTGCTGGTGACGGGGATCAGCTATGAAGGCCTCGCCTGGCTGACCGGCGCACTGGTCGCGGGCGGAGCGGCAGCCTTGTCGCGCCCGCTGATGCTGCCGGCGGCGTTGCTCTATTCGCTGGGCGCTGCGGGCATCATGGTGCTCAACGATTTTAAGGCGGTGGAGGGCGACCGGCAATCGGGCATCCGCTCGCTGCCGGCCATGCTGGGGATCGCCTCTTCGGCGCGGCTTGCGTGCTGGATGATGGCCCTGCCGCAGCTTGGCGTGATCGCGCTGCTGACGTGGCACGGGCTGACCTATGGCGCGGCATTCGTTGCCCTTTCGCTGGCTCTGCAGGGACTTGCGATGCGCCGCATGGCGCGCGACCCGCGGGCCTTGGCCCCCTGGTACAACCAGACCGGCGTGACCCTGTTCGTGGCAGGCATGATGGCCAGCGCCATCGCCATTCGCGCGGCGGCGGGATGATGCGCGGGCCCGCCAACACGGGGGCCGTTTATCTTGGCTGGCCGGCCATCGTCCGGATCGGACTGGTGCAGGCGGCGATCGGCGCCGTCGTCGTCTTCACCACTTCCACGCTCAACCGCGTGATGGTGGTGGAACTGGGATTGGCGGCCAGCGTGCCCGGCGCACTTGTCGCATTCCACTATGCGCTTCAGGCCCTGCGTCCGCGCTGGGGTCACGGGTCGGACCGAACGAGGCGGCGCACGCCATGGATCGTGGGCGGCATGATCGTGCTGGGTTCGGGCGGCGTGCTGGCGGCCTGGGCCACCGCATTGGCGCAGCACGCGCAGACCGCGGGCCTGGTGCTGGCCGTGCTCGCCTTTCTGCTGATCGGTATCGGCGTGGGCGCCGCGGGCACGGCGCTGCTGACGTTGC
>JAPYSD010000009.1 GCA_029936705.1 Croceicoccus sp.
CAGTATATAGCTGATCGGGGGATGGCCAGCCAAGGCCTTGCGACTAGAGGAAAGGCGAGGTTCATGCGCAATATGATCGGTTGGGCCAGAAACGGGGAAAGGTGCAGATAAAGACAGGAGATTTTCTTGATCACCAGACGCCAGTTCGGACTTGCCTGCGGAGCAGCAGGCGCTTCAGGCCTTACGTTTAGCGTTCCCGCTCTGGCAGCAAGCTATGGCCGGATCTTCCCGCCCGAACCGCCTCGCATTACTACGTCACGAAAGACCGGCGAAGGTGCGCGCAACATGGCATCGGGTCAGCCATTAACCGTGTCCGATGCGTGGTGGTCCGACAAGTGGATCGGCATCAAGGCCAATACCACCAAAAGCATGGGCCCGGTGCACTTTAGCGACGTGAGGCTGGAACGCTATGGACCGATGATCGTCATGCGCGGCGCGCCGGAAATCCTGCTTGACCGGATCGAAAGCCTGGAAGCCCGGCCATCCAGCTATGGCATGGGCTTTCTACGCGCGACCGACCGGATCGGTCGTCTGCGTGCCCGCAATCTGAGGTTCGTAGGCGCTCGCGAGATCGACAATGCAAACGATGCCTTTGCCGCGATTTGTCTTTGGGGCAAAGGAACGGACGATGTCTGCCGCGATTGGGAAATCACTCGTTTCGACCTGCGCAATCTCGTCATGAAGAAGGGCAAGCGATATCGCAACGCGGACGGTATCTCCGTCGAACGCGGGCATGATGACGGGCTGATCGAGCACGGGGTTATCCGCAATGTCTCGGACGCCGGGATCGACTGCAAGGGCGCCAATTGCAGGATTACCCAAGTTGATATCGGCGGAGCGCGCGAAAGCCTGAAACTATGGGATAGCAGCACGCGTCATGGTCGGATCATCAGTCGCTCACCGCGATTTGCACACATCATCGTGGCGGGCGGCAGCGGTCAGGGTCCGATCGTGATCGATCAGTTGGAATGCCACGGCGACCCTACGCGGCCCGTGATCGCCTTTGAAGGCTCATCGCGCGAAGTAGTGGTTCGGACGCTTATCGCTCCCGAGGGGCAGGTTTTCTATACTGCCGACGAAAGGTCAAAGGCGGCTAGCCTGAGGCTGAACGACACAAAAGTGCTCTGAGACACGGTTTTGGCGCATGACTTAGACCAAGGAATGGGCATTCCTTCGTCGAGTCGACGCCAATTCACCCATAATTGCCAAAATCCAACCGGATTATACGTGCTAACTGTTGCATACTTGAGCCCATTGTTCGTCTCTGGAGGGGGCAATCCGATGGATCTTGATATTCGTCAAATTGTGCAGTTCGCTGTCGTCGTAGTGATGTTGGTTGGGCTGCTGGTCGCAGCTTCCAACCTTCCCGTCTTCACACATTGTGCTTATTACGGCCAGTGCAGTTCGAAGGTTGA
This sequence comes from Croceicoccus sp., assembly GCA_029936705.1. GTDB lineage: Bacteria > Pseudomonadota > Alphaproteobacteria > Sphingomonadales > Sphingomonadaceae > Croceicoccus. The sequence goes on from JAPYSD010000009.1 coordinate 1,416, forward strand.
CCAGAAGCCAGTAAACATTCCGGTGGATTCATACCCGTTATAGGACTTAGCATGTCAAGCCGGACTGCTGATCCCTACTTGCGCGCCGGTAATAAGCGCGTCCCTTCCGCCGATAAAGACGCTATGGTCGCATTCTGCGTGATGTGGGCGTTGGCCACCGTGCTCAGCGTCGTTTCGCATTATGACAACATGATGCTTCGCACCGGTCTAAAATATGCGGTGCTGAACTACGCGACGCTGGGTGTTAGCGTTGCGCTCTTCGTGCGCCACCGCAATTTGTTGCTGCTCTTCGCCCTCTCTGCAATGATGGTGCTGCAATATATTATGCGATTGCCCGTCGCATCGAACAATCAGACGATTGCGTTTTTCATGAACACGGCAATCGTTCTAGTGATCGCGACGACATGGCTGCGCGGTCGCACACTTCAGGACAAGACAGTCGAGATTTACGAGAGCCTCAGGATCGTCGCCCGCCTGCTGCTCGCCATCATGTATTTTTTTGGGATATTCCATAAGATCAACACAGGATTTCTCGACCCCGAAGCAAGCTGCGCGATCGCGCTTTACCGTCCGCTGGTCCATGTTTTCGGGCTGCAAGACAATCTGTTGGGTCAATATGGTGCGATCGTCGCCACCTTTATCGTCGAAACAATCACGCTGGTCTGCCTTTTCTGGCGCCGTTTCTTTGCCTTCGGCCTGATTATTGGACTGGTGTTCCACTACATCATTCCGATCTCAGCCTACTCTTGGTATATGGATTTCTCTTGCCTGGTCTTCGCGTTATACACGCTGTCTATCCCGGTCGAGGCGAGCCTCGCCTATTACGCTAGGGTACAGCAAATCCTGTCGCGGATTCCGCTCCTCCCGGCCAGTAGCGTGGCAATAGCGGCAATTCTGTTCCTGTTGGGGCTCGGCATATTCGTCACGTCCTATGTCCAGTCGCTCGATCCCGCAGGTTTCGTAACCACGGGTAAGATGATGTGGCATTCGGCATGGATCATCGTTTGGTCAGTACTGGGCGGTTTTGCGATGGTCTGGCTGACAGGGGCGACACTCTCGATCCTGCCCTATCACGTCTCGCCAATACCGCAGCACCCGAAATGGATCTACGCAATTCCATTGGTGCTGTTCGTATCGTGCCTTTCACCCTATCTCGGGCTAAAGACCGAAAGTTCGATCGCGATGTTCAGCAACCTTCATACCGAAGGGGGTGAGACGAACCATCTGCTGTTCCCAACGCCGCCCTATATCGCCCCCTACCAAGCCGATGTGCTGATGATCACTGCATCCTCGATCCCCAAGATCCATGCGGTGGGGGATCAAGGCAAGGGCATGGTGCCGTTGGAACTCGAGCGTGCGCGGCTTGGCAAGAAGAACGACTGGATCAGCTACACCGCCGACGGCCAGCATTACGAGCATGTGACGGCGGCCGACTGGGGGGGGGCCCGCTACAGCAAGCTTGAAAAGCAACTTCTGCTCTTCAAGCCGGTAGAATTCTCCGACCCGCAGGTCTGCACCCACTAGGGCCCAGGCGGGAATCGGACATTGGGGGGCAGCAATGCACCCGCACTGCCGTTACCCCCGCTTGTTGAGAGTAGAGCGCCCCCGCACCATCAGCGTCATCCTGCGCCCCAGCTTCATCGCCGGATAAAGCGCCCGTGTAAGTGCGGGTGAGACAAAGATCCTGCCATTCAGCCGGTTGAGCATCCCGACCGGGCTGGTAAGCTGAGCCAGGACTTGGACGGCATCAGCGCCGTGGTGAACCTGTCCGCGAATGACGAAGACCATGCCCTCGTCGAGGTCGAAGCCCCTGGCGACCAGATCGGCGACGCGCGGATCATCAGAGCGCGCGTCAATCAGTTCTACCGGGCCGACCGCGTCCTTCAAGCGAATGAACGACACGTAGTTCTGACAGAAAATACATTCGCCATCATAAACGATATAGGCCGGATCCGACATAACGCCTCCTGTCTTGGTGTCATTCTAATCGCCGAACCAGCGAATGGCGAGGCTCACTTGCGAATGTATCTCAATTGGTAGCTATGGGTTCTGGCCCTTCTTGCCCAGGCGTCGATTGGCTTGCCCCTGCATCGTCCGGCCAAATCACAGATGCGAAGCGTTTCGCGAGGAAGTCTGCCGCATACTGGCTAGTGTGATGAGAATCAAACAGGACAGGCCGCCCTTCTATAGTCGCTGGGCATTGGCCCTGCGCGCAAAGATAGTCGGCTGGCCAGAGGATGGTTGCGCCTTCCTTCTTCAATTGGTCAAGAAAAGCGATGGTCACGCGATTGCGAGCTTCATATTGCGACTTCGGGATCGAGAAATCTCCGTTACGGACCAGCCGCCTCGGCAAATCGCCAAACCCCTCATGCGGGGTTGGCGCAATAATGAACACGTGGCGCCTAGCTGCAAGCAGCCGACGCACAGATGTCCGCATGCCCGCAGCAGCGTCAGGCCTATTCACCACGCCGGGAAAATAAGCAGCCATCACGATGTTTTTTATGTCGGGTCGATTGAGCAGATAATTGAGCACGAGCCTGTTGTGTGCGGCGCAGTCCGGTACGTCCTCGACTTCGGCATCGATCATGGGCCGACACGAAGAATAAGTCATCGACCGGATCGCATGACCCTGTCGGTATAACGCGTAGGCCAGCTCCACACCATGGCTGTCCCCCCAGACCGCCGTGTTGGCGGGCTCATCGCCTAGCACGCAAGCGTCTTCAGGTGCTGCCAGCCCGCTTGACGGATGGCAGCGAACGCGGTGCGGGCTCACATCCTCGCGCGCGCGATCAAACAAGATCATTTGGCGCGGGAACTGTCTCTGGCCAAGATCTACAGCTAGTCCGACGCTCGTCAACGCCAGCAATGCCCCCGCACTGGCCAGCGACTCGACAAAGATCCACTTCCGGGTAAACCGTCCGCGGTTGCGGAACGGCGTCTCGACAAAACGATAGGAAAGATAACCCGCAATGAGGGATACCACGACAAAGACAATGGCGATCTCAATGCCGGCCTCGCCGGTGCTGGCCTTGTTGCCGAACACGATGATCGGCCAATGCCACAGATACAGCGAATAGGAGATTAATCCGACGAAAACGAACGGCTTTATTGACAGAACGCGTTCTACCAGCGTGCCCTGTGCATAGCCGATGACCAACGCCGACCCCAGGACCGGCGCAATAGCAACATAGCCGGGAAACGCGATGTCGCTGCTGAACAGGAATATTGATCCAAGGATCAGCGCGAGCCCGCCCAATGCCACGCCCTCTCGCGCAGGGCCTTGCGCGATCCGCGGGCTATAGCCCAGCGCCAGCAGCGAACCTGCCAGCAATTCCCACGCACGGGTTGGGATTAGGTAGAAGGCCGCATCGGGGTTTCGGGGCGTCAGCGCCACGCAAAACCCCAGCGAGACGGCAGCCAGCCCTAGGATCGCGGCACCGCGATAGCGCGGCAGATATCTCATCAACACGAACAGGATGATCGGAAAGACGATGTAAAACTGTTCCTCGACGCCCAGCGACCAGGTGTGCAGCAGCGGCTTTTCCTCAGCACTGTCGTCGAAATAGCCAGCTTCGCGATAGAAAACTATATTGGCAACAAAGATGATCGCGCCGATCACGCTTTTTCCGAAGTCGTGCAACTCGCTGGGCAGGATCAGAAAGTAGGCTGCCACCAGCGAAGCCGCGAGCATCACGATCAGCGCGGGGAAGATGCGCCGCAGACGACGTTCGTAAAAATCAGCATAACTGAAGCACCCGGCCTCAAGGTCGCGGACCAGGATGCCGGTGATCAGGAAGCCTGAAATAACGAAGAAGATATCGACACCGACAAAGCCGCCGGCAAAACCTGGGATGCCGGCATGGAAGAAGGTGATGGGCAAAACGGCGATCGCGCGCAACCCATCGATGTCGGCCCTATGCTGCATACCGGTTAAAAGCCATGTCTCAAGACTGTCATAGAAGGTTTGTGCGCCATCAAATAAAAGATTATTGTCTTCCGGGGCAATAGAAAGTGTATTCGCGCCCGCCCCAAAATCGAAAAGCGCGCGAAGTCACCATGGCCTGAAGGTTCGGAACAGGATGGAGGCTTCGCGCCAAGAGACCATATCGCGATATATTCAAGATCACCTTAAGCGGTTCGACAGTTGCTGTCGGTTGCACCGCGACAGCCGCGGATTTAGGCAAGGCACGTCAGACCGGGACGCAGCGAATGGCAATGCTAGACTTCCCAAAACAGCTTCTCCCCGGCCAGCGACCCCGGCGCATGGGGACTCGGGCCGATAAGCGACTTGGGCCGCCCAGGATATTCAGAAGCTGGGAAAGTTCGTCGATGCTTGTGCGGCGGATCGATCGACCGATCCCGGTTGCGCGGTGGTAGTTCCGACTGGCGGACTGAACCCCGGTTGATCGCAATTATGCACAATCATCGACCGAAAATTTCAGAATATAAAAGCACTGGTTGGCTTGGCCGATTCTGCGCTGACGGAAAAACATCGACCGCCATCGTCATCCCCATGGCAGGGGCCGCCAGCAGCAGCGGACCGAGGAAAAGCAGCAAGGTGCCGGCGGTTATGACATCCATCAGGCGCTTCATTGCCCTGTCCTCAAGGCTTAGCGACCGATCTGAGGTGGTCATGGAGGCAACCCTAGGAAATTTGCGAAGGTCAATCTCATACATCGCGTCGCAGTATTAACCGCATCGTAACAGCAAGACTTCCTTCGACAAGCAAGCAACTCTGAGAATAACCCAATTCCCAAAATAGCTTTTGCGCTAACTTTTCGATGCAATGGCTCGTAGATCGACAAATAATTATCAGGCAAAATTCGTAAAACTTTTAAATGGCAATTTAGGTATTTCGGGCGTCGGCGCTAGTGATTGCGCGCTCACTCCTATTCTGGCCTGAAAAGATCGATACCCCCCTCGCTGCCCTTCACGGATTGGGCAGACCGACCTGCTGAGCGCATATCTCTGAATTGCATAGGCGAAGTCTAGATTTCATACGGTATAGTCGCGAAAGCACTTCACAAAGGTGGGAATCTCGGACTATCCGCGATTGCATCGATGTTTGCTATGGTGCGCGGTGCGACGCCCGCCTGCATCGGCTTAAAAACGCCAACGACACCTGCGACAATATCGTCGATATAGGTGAAGTCGCGCCTCATCTGGCTGTTGCTGAACACAGGTTCGGATCACCGGCTAGGATTTTGGGTGAATATCCACATCATAATATCGGTGCGGCTTAAGAGCCATAGACCGTGAAGAACCGCGGGCCCGTCAGCGGCAGACAGTCGAGATGGGCGTAGTTTTCGCTCATCCACTCAACCGCTGTCTTGTTGGCGGCGTAGAGCGAAACCGGATGATGAACCCTGTCATCGACGGAATAGGGAACCTTCTCGCGCGAGCCGTAGACAGACTATGAACTCGCATTGACCATGTGGCAGCAGCCGCGAGATCTGGCCAGTTCCAGCATGTTGCCCTGCCCCATCAGGTGGGATCTGGCAAAGGCGTGCGGAATTTCCAGCGAGTAGCGAACGCCGGCCTGCGCGCCGAGATGTATTTTGGCATTGACATCCGTGCCGTCGAGCGCCCGCGTCAGGGCTGCATCGTCGGCAACGTCCAGCTTCAGCATCTGGACTTGTTCGCCGCTTGCAGCGGTTCATTCGCTGGTCGATCGCGCTTGAGCACGGCATATAATATTTGTTGAAATTGTCGATGCCGATCACGCTTTCGCCAAGTGCAAGCGAGACCTTTGCCAGCGCCGTACCTATGAATTCGGCAGCGCCGGTGATCGAAACCTGCATGAATTTTGCCCGTAGATGCCCATCGACATCTGACCTTATTTGAAGCTCAGGCGGCCTTTCTCTCAATGACTGCAAAGATCTTGTCCCACATCGCTTCCGCCTTCGCCTTTTCCGCTTTGGCATGAGGCGCGATCCGGCGCGACAATTCGCCCAAACGCACTTTGGCGATGAAATCATCGACCAGTGCAGTCCAATCCTGCTCGTTCGACAAGTCGAGATTCCAGCGCTCCATGTCGTAGTCCCGCAGCAGCTCCTCATATTTGTGCGACCAGCCACATGCGATAACTGGCACTTCATTGGAAAGTGCACTCACCAGTGAATGGAAGCGGGAGGAGATAATGAAGGCAGCCTCGGCAATGACGGCCTTCGTCTGTAGTGTGGAATCGATTTCTACAATGGGAAGCGGGGTCACAAGCCTAGCATTAATCCGATCAGCAATGCCGCGATCGCTCCGCCCTTCGTGGAGAAGGATCCGCAGGTCGACGCCTGCGTCGATCGCGGTTCTGGCCGCCTCGCTCATAAAATGCAGATAAGCTTCGGCCCTGCCTCTGTCGCCGGACGCGAGCACCTTCTCATTCGGGATCAGCCAGGCAACGCCGCGCAACGAAGCATGTTCGGGAGCGAGAGCGGGTAGAAGCAGGTTCGTGAAGTCGGGCGCCTGAGTGATCCTGCTCATATCCACCCCGGCTTTGCCGGCAAGCCGCATCGATTGTTCATCCCGCAAGAAGGCAATATCGAAATCGTTCGCGGCCCCTGCAAAACCTTTGGCCATTTCCGCATTCTCGAACGGCCCGACCGCTTGCGGCAGCATTACGGTGACGTGGCCGTACTCCCTCGATTCACGTGACCGGCGGTTGAGGTTGCGGATGTTCCGCGGCCCCCAGAAGTCGCCATAAGCGAATCCCGAAGCGTCAAGCGAGACCGTCACCTCTCGCCGCTTGATCAGGTTGTCCTTGCGCAGGACCCAGCCCGGCAGCATTAGTTGAAGCCTCTGAAGCTTCCGCATCGGTTCCAGAGTGCCGACGACGTCGAGGCCATCGCGGCCCTCAGGCTTCATTTCGGTTACTGCGAAACGAGCATCGGGAAAGCGGGCACGAATCTGCTCACGGATCGCTTCGAGCATGAGAACCGCACCTTTGTTCTTGTACCAGATGCCGACAACTTCGAATATCATCCTTGTGTCTCCATAATGTCAGCCCGCGGTTTCCCTGGCGTTTCGGCTACGCCAACATCCTTCTCCCCATCCTTCGCGGAGACGCCCACGTGATAGCGGCCGCGACCGACATTAATGAGGTTCACCGCGACGCGCCGCGAATTGGGGCTGAGTCCGAGCGCTGCCAGCGCACCGAGTGCGGACGCGAGACCGACGCTGACCAACTCGAGTATTGGAACTAGTCCGGCATAATCGGCAAAGTAGTGCCCGGCGGCGGCCCCGACGAGGGCACCAGTCCCCAAAGGAAGGGACGGAAGCATCGCGCGCAGTTGGTCGCCGGCCGTGATCGTACCGGCCCTTCCGGCAATCAGGAATCGTGCGGGTAAGGTCAGCACCGAGCCGATCGAAAAGCCCGCGACCGCAGCTAGGAAGCCGAATTGCGCACCAATTAATGCGCCCCCAGCCCTGAACACAAAGTCGAGGATGGCGATCAGCCGCAATTCGCCAACGCGGTTTTGGGTGATGAGCAGATTGCCGATCGGATAGATCCCGCCATAGATCGCAAGCGCGGGTGCTAGATAAGAAAGCGCCACGCCGCTCTGCTCCCACTGCGGGCCTAGCAGGACCAGCGCCAACGATGGCCCGGCAAAGAAGATAAGCGCCGATGCGGGAATAAGCAGCATTGAGAGCATTTCGACCAGCGAGATATAGGTCGTGCGGTAGTGATCTGGATAGAGCCGAAGCCGTGCGAGTATCGGCATATTCGCTTGTCCGATCGGCTCAAGCACATTGCTAAGGGGCAGTTTAAACAGGGCGTATGACCGGTTGAAATAGCCGAGCAGAGCCGAATTGAAGAAGTAGCCTATAATCAGTGTCGTCGACTGCCGCGAGGCCTGATTCAGGGTCGCATAGATCGAGGTATTAAAGCCAAAGTACAATAGTTCGCGAATGCCCTCGATGCGCCTTGGCCGGCCGGGCACCCAGCGGGTGAGATAGATGTTAATGGCCGCGCGCGCTATCGACTGGGCCACCAGTCCAACGACGATCGCCCAGTAGTCGCGGCGAATAAGTGCCAGCGCGAGCGTTACGATGAAACCGACCGCGACCGCCGCGGTATCGCAAAAGGCTACTTGCCTAAATTCCAAATTCCGCTTCATTATCGCATTGTGCTGCATGGCGAAGCCGCCGATCGCGAAGCCGATCACCGAACCGTACATGATGACGCGAACTTCAGGTTCGTTGAAATAGCCGGCGATCATTGGCGCGCCAGCTATGAAAACCAACGACATCAACAGCGTCGAGACCACGTTAAACCAGAAACAAAATGTCACCTCGGCCTCGTTGATCTCTCCTTTGCGGAGGATCGCGTTGGTGAGGCCGAAGTTACGCAACGCATCGCCGAGCGAAACAACCGCCATCGCCATGGCAGCAAGGCCGAAATCACGTGGCGATAGGAAGCGCGCGACTAGGATCGTCGATGCGAGGCCGATCAGAGCCGTTGCGAAACGACGAATCAGAAGCATCATGGGCGCGCTCTTGGCGCGGCTCTGTACCTCTTCGACAGTCATGGATTTCATCGTCGAGGCCCTAGGATTGCGCTATTGGGAAGGTTCAGTCCGACAAAGTGACCGTAGACCTGAGCCTGGGACTGCTTTCGACCGATCTATCACCGAAAATAGCAGCCTTCGCGGTTCGGTACGCTAGAACGAAATCTACGGTTTCGTAACAAAGAATACAAAGCTAGCTATCGACCGAGCCTGACGACCGAATGCCGGAGTTATACTGCACTGCAGCATTTTTGGCTTCAAGGACCCTGCGGTGGCATGTTCTCGTCATCGTACGAAGCGAATATGGATAGGCCCAGGATTTCTGAACGTCTTAGATCCTTAATTTGCCGAAATGAGGCAGCGATGCGCAGGCCCGACTTAAGTCATAAATTCAAGCGTGATATGCTGGCCTAGATCAAAAAAATAGGATCTCAGGAAGGCCGAGGTTTCAAAACGGCTCGGCGTTAGCCGGCACTCGCCTTAATCATGGGAGCAGCAGCTGGCGAGGCATATGTCTGGCGATGTCGGCAAAGTTGGGCGTATGACTGAGTTGGCAGCAATACGATAAAAGAAGTCGCCGGCCACGGTCGTGAAGCACAGAATCTCCCGCTTTCAGCATCCCGAGGGGGGCAAGCGTACGAGCTCGATAGAGATAATCGTTATAAACTGTAGCGGAGACTGGACTGGAATTTCCGTTAGCCGGATTATTATTCCAACGGGACGATGCATAAACCCGTCTAAATAGCTGCGCTCTTAATGGTATTGGCTCGGATAGAGCTGGCAACGCATTCGACTAGTTATCCCGCCAGAAAGCCGCTTGTCCGCCTGAGCCGCTTGTTCATGAGTTGCTCCGCGACAAGAACCATCCTGTCGAGGGCGACAGGCTTTGTAAGATACTCGTCCGCACCCTCATAAAAAGCGATTCTCTGATCCTGTTCCCCTGCAATCGCTGTCAACATCATCACGGGCACCATTGCAAGATCCGGGTCGATCCGCATCTGCTGGAGCACCGCGCCGCCATGCATGCGAGGCATTTTCTGGTCCAGTATTGCCAGGTGAGGTGCCCGGAACCGCATGGCGGCCAGTGCAGATTCTCCGTCTTGCAACCAGCCAACCGCATGACCTGCTTGAAAAAGCTGGTCCCTAACCATCTCTCCCATAATCGGATCGTCTTCAGCTAAAATTATGCGGCCCATCCCTCCATTTACCTAGAAACCCGCTGAAATGCCAACAATTGTTTCAACTCCTCCTCAAGCTCCGCTCCACTGAGACGGCGCAAGGCGGCCTCGCCTCTTCGACATGCCTCGCCTAACTCAGGCTCACCGAAGTATGCCGCGGTTCCAGAGAGCTGATGCATATCGTTTAGTAAATTGTGAGCGTTGAAGCCGCTTGGTGATTGAAGAGATAGTTCGAGATTATCGAACATCCGATCCCGCTGCGCCTCGTAAGCGAGCGTCAAACGCTCGTTCATTGCATTTGGTCTCCTAACGCCTTGGCGTGCACATTGTCCAAAGTCAGCTAACGCGCGTTTGAGCTTGGAGAACTCCAATGGTTTGGCCAGATGCGCCTGCATGCCAACCTTCAGACATGCCTCAATATCATCGGCAAAAGAGTTAGCGGTTAGCGCAACGATCGGAAGGACTTCGGCCGAGTAGCCGTTCTGGCGAAGTCTGCGCGTTGCTTCGAATCCGTCCATTTCCGGCATGCGCAGATCCATCAGAACCAGATCAAAGGGCTCGCCAGCCTCTTGCGCTTTGTCGACATGCTTCAGCACCTCAATGCCATTGCCGACAACTGTAGCCTCCAAACCGAGCCGAGCGAGCATCGACTGTAAGACGAGCGCATTGATTTCGTTATCTTCCGCCACAAGAAGTCGTAGCGATGTCTGCACCGATCGGATCTCACGATCGTCTGTGCCGGATTCACAGCACGCGATTGAGCCAACATCGTCCTGCGTTTGAACAATCGGCAGCCGAATGTTGAACGTTGAGCCTGAACCTACACCCGATTGCACTTCCACTGATCCGCCGAACCCGGCGACCAGGTTTTTGGTAATGGCCAACCCCAGACCGGTGCCTCCAAATCGATTTGTTACCCCGGCATCGGCCTGCTCAAAGTATCCAAAGATCTTCTCCAGTTTCTCCGGCGCTATTCCTACCCCGGTATCTGTCACCCTAATTTTCAGCTGATCACTGGTGACCGATTTATCGAGACTGACGTAAATCGAAACGGACCCTTCGTCAGTGAATTTGATCGCATTACCGATAACGTTGTTGAGGATTTGGCGAAGCCTTAGCGGATCAATTTTTATGATACTTGGCACGGCATTCCCGAAGTCGCAGGTCAACGCGATGTCTTTTGACTGAGCAAGCGCACGAAGCCCCTCGACCGTCGCCCCGATCTGCTCTCTCACGTCGATGGCTTCTGGAGCCAGGGTCAACTTGCCAGATTCCATCTTCGAAACGTCCAGAATGTCATTGAGCAAATCGAGCATGCTTTTCCCGGAATGGACAATGAGCTCAACCATCCGCCTTTGCGGTTCGGTTAGATCCTCTTCGGCCAACACCTGTGCAAATCCTAGGACGCCATTCATCGGCGTGCGGATTTCATGACTCATATTGGCAAGAAATTGTGCTTTCGAGGCCGCTGCATGGTCCGCAAGTCGCCGAGCTTCGAGCAATTTTTCTTCTGTCGCTTTACGATCGGTAATGTCTACCGCGACACCCACATAAGCCACCACGTTATCATCGGATCGCTTCTCGGGCCGCGCCATCACGGCAGCCCAGCGAACCGAACCGCTGGCATGCACGAAGCGAAATTCGTCAGCATATGCCTGGCCGTGGCCGGTAGCTGCATGCCACATATTAACGACCCGCTCGCGATCATCCGGGTGTAGCGAACGTATCCATCCCTTTCCGATTGCACAGAATGCATCAATGCCGGCAAGCTTTTCCCAGGCACGATTGACATATGTGCAGGTTCCATCAGCAGCCGTGCGGAAGATCCCTGCCGGCGACAGGTCGCTTAAGGTTTCAAACGTTCTTTTCGCCTCAGCCAACCTCTTCTGACTTGCCGTTTCTGTAGTAATATCGATGACGGCGCCCAATATCCCGTCATCATCTCCGTTCTCATTATCAATCGTTTGCGACCGAACTCTGATTGTTCGCCCGCTGCTCTTCTGAAATACCGCAAATTCATTCTTTCCTCGTGGCATTTGCGAGAGGTTTTTCCAGAATAGCGATTGAGCTAGTTCCTCGCGACTGCCAACTTTATCCCAGAAAGCGACATTGGCATATCGTAATTCACCCGTGGAGGAACGCCGAAATATGCCGACCGGCGAAAGCTCTGCAATTTGCCTGAAACGATCTTCGGCGAGCCTCTTACTGCGAAGGAGAGCTGCAATCGGCAGGCCAATAGCGAAGCTACTGGCCAGAAATACCTGTAGGACGAAAAGCTTTTCGGAAAGATCGCCGCGAACTAGATTGATAGGGCCGTGTCCATACGTAGTAGCGACGCTGGCAACAATTGCGAGATTCAAGATTGCGATAGCATTTCCAAAAGAGCCTAGTCGGAATGCGTAAAGCAAGACTATGGGCGCATCGAGAAACAGAAAAGGGAATTTCGTTTGCCAGAAGGTATAAACGCTGACCGTTGTGCCGATGGCTATGACCAGCACGCCTTCGACTAACATCGCCTGCGTCAACTTATGACGACGACACCACGCATCAAAAAGGATCGTCATTGCAGGCGTAACGATGAGCAGGCCGAGCGCATCCGCACGGAACCACTCCCAAAAAACGCCCGACAGTTCAACACGCAGTGTGCCGGAAATAATGATTGCGGCACAAATGGCGGAGACACTGCAAGCGGCAACCGAAGTCAGCGCAAATACCCCAATTTCCCGGTATTCAGCAAAATTAGGTCGTAAAACTTTGAAATAGTTGAGTAAAAGCAGCGCTACTGTAACCTCGACAACATTGATAGATGACATCAAAAAGGCAATGGATACTGAATCTCCTACGGCCACATTTGCGACTATGTTGCTAGCGAAACACGTAGCGATTAGAGGAACGTAATGACTTCTCTTCGCTCTTAGTAAAACGCAGAGAAGGATAGCGTTCGGCACCCAAACTGCCGCAATCCTGCCTCCATCTCGCGTCAGGCTAATGCCAACATAAGCGCTAAGGCCGAAACAGAGGCCAAGCGATACAAAAACCACAATGTGCTTTACAAGGCGACTCAGCCCCACCGACAACATCCCTGACCCTTCTCATTGATTCATCGCCAAATTTTGCAGCAACGAGATCGAGAAAAGGTTAACGCTTATGGCCAATAAAACCGCGGAGAGCAGTTAGCCATCACCACCCTGCTCCATCGGCCCAGGAGATACACTTCCACCGCGGAAACATGATACCGAAGCCCATAGACATCACAGCTCATTTTGATTGAGGAATGTTACGGCATCGTCTGCATGTTCTTCGGCGGTTATGCCTAATCAGTGAAGAGTGTTGCAGCGGCATGCTTCATCGCATGTAACGACAACCGCGATGCGCCCTCTCCATCCGCGGTCCTGCAATTGAGCATGCACTAACAAGGCGGTTTCAGAGGTTCGAGTGTCTCGACGCTGGGAGCGAAGAAGACTCGCCAAATCCAGCTGCCAAGATCCTGAAGTTTCTCCGGGCGAGCAGGAGTGTTGCCGAGCGTCTCTGCGGCACTCCTTGCAGGTTGGTGTCAGAGCGTAAAGGCAAAGCCGCATCAGCAGGCACGTAGCGGTATCGCCTCAACGGACTCCAAATCGGGCGTCTTACCTTTCTGAAGGGTCGCCAGAACGTGGAGATAGACTGAAGGATACAGCGGCTGAAGAAACCGGAGCCCAGCCTCTATGCCGCGCTCTAACCATTGGATCTCGGCTTCAATGGGCGCCAGGCCACCGAAGCGAACTGTCAGCCTATCACCGAGGTTCAAGCCACGAGAGACGCCTTCCAGCCGCGCGCCCCCTTCTGTCAGATCAACTAACCGCGCAGGGTAAGCGATTCCGGAACCGATACGATAGCTGCACGAAGCCTTGACGGAACTCCGCTCCTGAAACTGGGTGGGTATCTGCGTTTGTGCCATGCAGAGAGGTCTAGTCGAATATGCCTAAAGGACCGTAAACCATATTGGCTGTCTGGTTTTCAGATTGAGTCATGTCTCCCTCCAGAATAACGGCATCAGACAGTTGTGACGCAATATCGATGCGAAATGAAAAAATCGCTAAATTCGCGCCATCCATACTCGAGCAGATATTTAATCACTAACAACGTTGTGGAAGGGCGCTAAGCTAACCCAGCTTGCGAACAGGGTCGCTGCCGTCCCAGCCGACGGCGGCCTCTTTCATCATCGCGAACAGTTCGGGGCCGCCCTCGCCCAGCTGGACAAATTCGCAGATGCCGCCGGGGCCGTAGCCAGGGTCGGCATAGATCACGCGCCCGTCCTCGCCCACCTTGCCCTCGACCACGATGGTCGCGCCTGCGTCCAGCAGGATGCGGCGCGTTTCCTCGATGTCGTCGACGAACTGGCAGGTGTGGTGCATACCCTCGTGGATCGCGTATTTGCCCGTGTAGTGCGCGGGCGCGTCATTGTCGGGGCGGACCAGCTCGATCTGGATGTCGTTCCAGTATGCGATGGCCACGCTGAACTCGGCATCGCTGGGCTTGCCCATGCATTGCATGTCGCCCAGCAGGATGTTCTCCAGTAGGAAGAACGGCCCGACGCCCATCGTCTGGGTCCAGTAGGTTAGCGCAGCGTCGAAATCCTTGGGCAGATAGGCCTGCTGGACGACGGGGCCCAGCGCCGCGATGGTGCCAGCTTTCGGCATGATGTCCTCTCCTTGTGGTACGGGTCAGCCGAAAAGCTGCTCGGGGTCTTCGATCAGGGCCTTCAGCGTCTGCAGGAACTGCGCGCCCGCCGCCCCGTCGATGGCGCGGTGGTCGACCGACAGGGTCATCGGGATCATGGTGGCGAACACGGCGTCAACGCCCTCACCTTCGACCAGGCGGCGCTGCGCCGCTCCGACGGCCAGGATCGCGCCCTGCGGCGGGTTGATGATCGCGTCGAAATTGTCGATCCCGAACATGCCCAGGTTGGACACGGTGAACGTACCGCCGTCCATCTCCTCGTATCCCAGCCGCCCTTCCAGCGCCTTGTCGATCAGGCCGCGGGTCGCGCTCGCGATCTGGTCGATGCGCATCCGGTCGGCCTGCCGCACGATGGGAGTGACCAGGCCTTTGGGGCTGGCGACCGCCACGGCGACGTCGGCGTGGGGGAAGCTGTGGATTTCCTCGCCGTGAAGCTGCACGTTGACGTCGCGGTGGCGCGCCAGCGCGCGGGCCGATGCCATGACGATATAGTCGTTCACCGACGCCTTGACGCCCAGCACCATGTTCGCCGTCTTGCGCACCGCCAGCAGCGCATCGGCATTGACGCTGATCCGCAGGTAGAAGTGCGGAATGTCCTGCTTCGCCGCGGTCAGGCGCCGGGCGACCACCTTGCGGATCTTGTCGAAGGGCTGGATGTCGGGCTCGTTCGCCACGGCCTTGAACGGAGCGCCCATCGCGGCGGGCGCCGTTTCATCGGGCATCCTGGCCAGCACGTCCTTTTTGGAAATGCGCCCACGGGCGCCCGTGCCCTCTACCGCGCCCAGGTCGATGCCGTGGATCGCCGCGATCCGCCGCGCCAGCGGAGAAGCGAACACGTCCCCTTCCTCGGGCAGCACGGTCGTGCCCTTGTAGCTGCGGCTTGCCGGACCGCGCAGCGCCTGCTGAACGTCCTGGAAGGTGATGCGCCCTCCCCTGCCCGATCCCTCGATATCCGCGATGTCGACGCCTTCGGCCTCGGCCAGTTTTTTGGCCTCGGGGCTGATCGGGCGGTTGGTGTCGATGGTGATGGCCTTCGGCTTTGCGCCTTCGCCCTCGATCGCGGCTTCCTTGGGTTTCGCTTCCTTCTTCTTCTCGCGCCCCTCGGCCACGCCGCCCTGCGCGGGCTTGAAGTTCGCGACGAACGCCTCGATCTCCTCGTCGCTGGCCGAACCGTCGTCGAACACCGCCAGCAGCGCGCCGACCGGCTCCGCCTCGCCGCCGCCCTCGATTACGATGCGGCGCACTTTCGCGTCGTACTCCGCCTCGACCTCGTTCGTGATCTTGTCCGTCTCGATCAGGCAGATCAGGTCGCCGCGGCTAAAACTGTCACCCTCGGCGAATTTCCATTCGGCGACGGTTCCCTCGGTCATCTCGATGCCCCATTTCGGCATCGTAAAGGCACGGATCTTACCCATGTCTCGCGCCTCCTCAGTTGTAGGCCAAGGCCTTGCGCACGGCAGCCTCGACCTTGTCGGGATTGGGAAGATACGCGCTTTCCAGCTCGCGGGCGAAGGGGATCGGCGTATGCGGGGCGGTCACCATTTGGACCGGCGCCTTCAGGCTGGCGAACGCCTTTTCGGCGGCCAGCGCGGCGATGTCGGCCGCCAGGCTGCAGCGCGGCGGCGCCTCGTCCACCACGACCAGCCGCCCGGTGACTTCCACCGAATCCAGGATCGCTTCCTCGTCCAGCGGGCTGGTGGTGCGCAGGTCGATCACGTCGGCGCCGATGCCGTCCTCGGCCAGCGCGTCGGCGGCCTGTTCGGCCATGCCGACCATCATGCCGGTGGCGACGATGGTCACGTCCTCGCCCGCACGGGTCAGCCGGGCGTGGCCGAAGGGGATGGTGAAATCCGGATCGTCGGGCACTTCGCCCTGCACGGCGTAAAGCGCCTTGTGCTCCATGAAGATCACGGGATCGTCGCTGCGGATCGCCTGCCGCAGCAGGCCCGCGACATCGGCGGGGGTGGTCGGCATCACGACCTTCAGCCCCGGCATCCCGGTCAGGATGCCGTGCGGGCTCTGGCTGTGCTGCGCCGCCGCGTTGTAGCCCGCGCCATAGACCATGCGGATGATGGCCGGACAGCGCGACTTGCCGCCGAACATGTAACGGAACTTGGCGATCTGGTTCCAGATCTGGTCAAGCGACACGCCGATAAAGTCAGCGAACATCAGCTCGGCAATCGGGCGCTTGCCCGATAGCGCAAGGCCGCCCGCCGCGCCGACGATGGCGCTTTCGGAAATGGGCGTGTCGATCACCCGGTCCGCGCCGAATTCGCCGAACAGGCCGGTGCTGGTCGACCAGATCCCGCCGATAGCCTCGGGCCCGCCATCGGTGCCCATGCCGCCGACGACATCCTCGCCCAGCACGACGACGCTGTCGTCGCGTTTCATTTCCTGGAAGATCGTGTTGCGAACGGCGTCGCGATACATCATTTTTGCCACTGGATCGTCTCCGCCGGATCAGTAATCGATATAGACGTCGGTCAGGACGTCCTCTGCCGTGGGCCGGTCGGCCGCGCGGGCGGCGGCGACGGCATCCTCGATGGTCTTGGCCACTTCCTCGTCCACCTGGTCGAGATCGCTGCCTTCCAGCAGCTTCGCCTCGGTCACGGTCTTGCGAAAATTCTTGATGCAGTCGCGCTCGGCCCGGATGCGGTCCATCTCGCCCTTGCCGCGATAGCGCTGGGGGTCGCCCTCGAAATGGCCGTAGAATCGCTCGGTATCGAACTCGACCGCGGCGGGGCCATTGCCGGCACGGACATAGTCCAGCACTTCGCGCATGGTGTCGTGCACCGCGCTGAAATCGGTGCCGTCGGCGCGCCATACCTTCATGCCGAACGCCTCGGCCCGGCTGGCGATGTCGTTGCTGGTGCCGACCGCGTATTTATAGCCGGTGTGCTCGGAATAATGGTTGTTCTCGAACACGAAGATCGCGGGCGCGTTCGTCACCACGGCCATGTTCATCGCCTCGAACGTGGTGCCCTGGTTGCACGCGCCGTCGCCCGAAAAGGCGATGGCCACGCGCAGTTTCCCGTCGGCGTCCTTGCCGTCCAGCTTGGCCGCCATGGCCGCGCCCACCGCGATGGGGGCGCCCGCGCCGACGATGCCGTTGGCGCCCAGCATGCCCTTGTCGGTGTCGGCGATATGCATCGATCCGCCCTTGCCCTTGCACAGCCCTTCGCGGCTGCCCCAGATCTCCTTCATCATGCCGGTCACGTCGCAGCCCTTGGCCAGGCAGTGGCCGTGGCCGCGGTGCGTCGACACGATCTTGTCGTCGTCGCTCAGATGCTCGCACACCCCCACGGCGATGGCTTCCTGCCCGGCATAGAGGTGGGTGAACCCGGCGATCTCGCCCGTCTGGATCTCGTCGTGCAAAAGCTCCTCGAAATCGCGGATGATCTTCATCCGGCGATAGGCCCCCAGCAGGTCTTCACGGCTTAATTGCATGCGTCACTCTCCGAATTATCGTGCGGCCGAGGCATCACAGACCCAGCACGGTCCTGGCGATGATCGTCTTCTGCACCTCGTCGGTGCCGCCGAAGATCGTCCACGCCCGGCTGTTGAGATAGCGCGCCGAGGCGACCTGCGCCTTGGGGCAGATGAAGGCGGGCGGCGCGTTGTCGCCGTATAGCGGACGCGCCGTCGGCAATTGCAGCCCGGCGGGTCCGAACAGGTCGACCGCCAGCAGGTCGATGTCCTGCCGCAGGTTCGACGCGATCAGCTTGGTCAGTGACGTCAGCGGGCCGGGCTTTTCGCCGCGCGCGATGCGCGACAGGATCTTCAGCTCGATCATCTCCAGCGACTGCGCCTCCAGCTTCAGCCGGGCGACGCGGCGGCGCCAGTCGCGCTCGTCCGCCAGCCTGCCGCCATTGCCGTCCGACATCTCGCGCGAAAGGGCCATCAACTGGTCGAGGTCGTAGTTGAGCTTGGGCGCATGGCACGAACCGCCGCGCTCGTTCTCAAGCAGGAACTTGGCGATGGACCAGCCCTGCCCTTCCTCGCCTACCAGGTCGCTGACGGGGACCTCGACGTTCTCCATGAAGACCTGGTTGACCTCGTGGTCGCCGGCCAGCGTCAGGATCGGGCGGACCGAGATGCCTGGCTGGTCCAGGTCGACCAGCAGGAAACTGATGCCCGCCTGCTTCTTCACGTCGGGATCGGTGCGCGCCAGCACGAACATCTTGTTCGCCCAGTGCGCATGGGTGGTCCAGATCTTCGATCCGTTGAGGATGTACTTGTCCCCCTCCTTCACCGCGCGCGTCTGCAGCGAGGCAAGGTCCGATCCCGCGTTGGGCTCGGAAAAGCCCTGGCACCAGTAATCCTCGCCCGACAGGATGCGCGGCAGGTATTTCTCCTTTTGCTCGTCCGTGCCGAAATTGAAGATCACCGGGGCGACCAGCTTGAGCCCCAGCACGGTCAGGTTGGGCGCGCCCGCCAGCGCGCATTCCTTTTCGAAGATATAGCGCTGCGTCGGGGTCCAGCCGGTGCCGCCGACATCCTCGGGCCACTGGTACGACAGCCAGCCGCGTTCGTTCAGCACCGCGTTCCAGTCCTGCCCGATGTCCGGCTCGACGAACACGGTCGGCGATGCCTCGGCCCCCTCGCGGATGCGGTCGGTCAGGTTGTCGGCCAGGAACGCGCGCACCTGGTCGCGAAAGGCGGTTTCCTCGGGGCTCAGTTCGATATCCATCTCATCGTTCCAATATGGTGACGGCGGACACGCCCGGCGCGCCGTACACATGGCTGTAGGC
>JAPYSD010000443.1 GCA_029936705.1 Croceicoccus sp.
AGGTCCAGAAAATCGACGGCAAGGCGTCGGGCGACATCGAACTGAACGATGACGTGTTCGGTGTCGAACCGCGCGCAGACATCCTGCATCGCGTTGTCACCTGGCAGCTCGAAAATCGCCGTGGTACGGCTCGCCCGACCCGCGAACGCTCGGACGTTGCCCGCACCGGCAAGAAGTGGGGTCGCCAGAAGGGCGGCGGCACGGCTCGTCACGGTGACCGCGCCGCTCCCATCTTCATCGGTGGTGGTAAGGCTCACGGCGCCCGCAAGCGCGACTTCGACATGTCGCTCAACAAGAAGGTCCGCGCGCTCGGTCTGCGCATGGCGCTTTCCAGCAAGGCCAAGAACGACAATCTGTTCGTTCTGGATTCGCTGGAACTGGCCGATGCCAAGACCAAGCTGCTGGCTGCCGACCTGGCGAAGCTCGGCTTCGGCAAGAAGGTGCTGGTGATCGACGGCGAGCAGGTCGAAGAGGGCTTCCGCAAGGCGGCCGGCAACCTGATCGGCATCGACGTGCTGCCTGCAGTGGGCGCCAATGTCTATGACATCCTCAATCACGACACGCTGGTGCTGACCCGCGCCGCTGTCGAAAAGCTGGAGGCACGGTTCAATGGCTAAGGCTGAAATCGACATCCGGCATTACGACGTGATCCTCGCGCCGCACATCACCGAGAAGGCAACGCTTCTCTCGGAGAACAACGCGGTCGTGTTCAAGGTCGCGAACGACGCTACCAAGCCGCAGATCAAGGCTGCGGTCGAGGCGCTGTTCGACGTGAAGGTCACGGGCGTGAACACCATTGTCCAGAAGGGCAAGAGCAAGCGCTGGAAGGGTGCTCCCTACAAGCGCAGCGACGTGAAGAAGGCGATTGTGACGCTGGCTGAAGGTCAGTCGATCGACGTCACCGAAGGCGTACGGGGCTAACCATGGCACTCAAGAACTACAAACCGACGAGCCCGGCCCGCCGCGGCCTCGTGCTGGTCGACAAGTCGGGGCTCTACAAGGGTAAGCCCGTCAAGTCGCTCACCGAGGGCAAGCGCAAGACCGGTGGCCGTAACAACAAGGGCCATGTCACCTCGCGCGGCATCGGCGGCGGTCACAAGCAGAAGTACCGCTACATCGACTTCAAGCGTCGCAAGTGGGACATGCCCGCGACCGTCGAGCGCATGGAATACGACCCGAACCGCACGGCCTTCATCGCACTGGTGAAGTACGAGGACGGTGAGCAGGCCTATATCCTCGCGCCGCAGCGTCTCGCCGTCGGCGACACCGTCGTCGCAGGCGAAAAGACCGACACCAAGCCCGGCAACGCCATGTTGCTGAGCCAGATGCCGGTCGGCACGATCTGCCACAACCTGGAGATGAAGCCGGGCAAGGGCGGGCAGATCGCTCGTTCGGCCGGTGCATACGCTCAGGTCGTCGGCCGTGACCGCGGTCTCGTCATCGTTCGCCTGAACTCGGGTGAGCAGCGTTACCTGCGCGGCGATTGCATGGGTACGGTTGGCGCGGTCTCGAACCCCGACAACTCGAACCAGACGCTGGCAAAGGCCGGTCGTCGTCGCTGGATGGGCAAGCGTCCGCTGACCCGCGGCGTTGCGAAGAACCCGGTCGACCACCCGCACGGTGGTGGTGAAGGCCGGACCTCGGGTGGCCGTCATCCGGTTACGCCATGGGGTAAGCCGACCAAGGGTGCTCGCACTCGTCACAACAAGCAGACGGACAAGATGATCATCCGGTCCCGTCACGCGAAGAAGAAGAGGTAAGACCCATGGCACGTTCGCTTCGCAAGGGTCCGTTCGTCGAGCTTTCGCTGCTGAAGAAGGCAGAGGAAGCGCAGGACAAGAACAGCCACGCGCCGATCAAGACCTGGTCGCGCCGCTCGACTGTTCTCCCGCAGTTCGTTGGCCTGACGTTCAGCGTCTACAATGGCCAGAAGTTCATTCCCGTGTCCGTCAACGAGGACATGGTCGGCCACAAGCTTGGTGAGTTCGCCCCGACGCGCAACTTCCCGGGTCACGCCGCAGACAAGAAGGGCAAGCGCTGATGAGCAAGCAGAAAGCTCCGCGTCGCGTCGCCGAGAATGAGGCGCTGGCCGTCGGGACCACGATCCGTGGCTCGGCCCAGAAGCTCAATCTCGTTGCGGGCCTGATCCGCGGCAAGAAGGCCGAGGAGGCGATGAACATCCTCTCCTTCTCGAACAAGGCAATGGCTGTCGATGCCCGCAAGGTCCTCGCCAGCGCCATCGCCAACGCCGAGAACAACCACAACCTGGACGTCGATGCGCTGGTCGTTGCCGAGGCATCGGTCGGCAAGTCGATCACCATGAAGCGCTTCCACACGCGGGGCCGTGGCAAGTCCACGCGCATCCTGAAGCCGTTCAGCCGGCTGCGCATCGTGGTCCGCGAAGTCGAGGAGGCCTGATCATGGGTCACAAGAGCAATCCGATCGGCCTGCGTCTGCAGATCAACCGTACCTGGGAAAGCCGCTGGTACGCCGAAGGGCGTGACTATGCGGGTCTTCTCAAGGAAGACATCGAGATCCGCAAGTTCATCATCGATTCGCTGCCGCAGGCCGCGATCTCGAAGGTGGTGATCGAGCGTCCGGCCAAGCTGTGCCGCATCTCGATCTATGCTGCGCGTCCCGGTGTCATCATCGGCAAGAAGGGCGCGGACATCGAGAAGCTGCGTTCGAAGCTGGCGGCAATGACCGACAGCGAGGTCAAGCTGAACATCGTCGAGATCCGCAAGCCTGAGATCGACGCCAAGCTCGTCGCGCAGGGCATTGCCGATCAGTTGATCCGCCGCGTGGCTTTCCGCCGCGCGATGAAGCGGGCCATGCAGTCGGCCATGCGTCTTGGTGCCGACGGCATCAAGATCATGTGCGGCGGACGGCTTGGCGGCGCCGAGATCGCGCGTGTCGAGCAGTACCGTGAAGGTCGTGTGCCGCTGCACACGCTTCGTGCCAACATCGACTATGCCGAAGCCGAGGCGCTGACCGCCTATGGCATCATCGGCATCAAGGTGTGGATCTTCAAGGGTGAGATTCTGGGTCATGATCCGATGGCGCAGGACCGCCTGATGATGGACGCCCAGACGTCCGGCGTGCGGCCGGCGCGCTAAGGACAGGCTGAGGTAAGAGCAATGCTGCAACCGAAAAAAACCAAGTTCCGCAAGGCGTTCAAGGGCAAGATCCATGGCAACGCCAAGGGCGGCACCGATCTGAACTTCGGCTCGTACGGGCTGAAGGCGATGGAGCCCGAGCGTATCACCGCACGCCAGATCGAGGCGGCTCGCCGCGCGATCACGCGTCACATCAAGCGCCAGGGTCGCCTCTGGATCCGCGTCTTCCCGGACGTGCCGGTTTCGAAGAAGCCTGCCGAAGTTCGTCAGGGTAAGGGCAAGGGTTCGGTCGAATACTGGGCCGCTCGCGTCAAGCCGG
>JAPYSD010000444.1 GCA_029936705.1 Croceicoccus sp.
TGAACCTGCCGATCACCGACGGGCTGTATTTCCGCTTTGCCGGCTCGTTCCAGGAGAGCGACGGCTATTACAAGCTGGTCAAGAACAACGATGTCGACGCGCCGCAGGGCCTGCCCGCGACGAACGACAATTTCGGCGGCACCCGCTATTTCAACGCGCGCGCCAAGCTGCTTTGGGAAGCGAGCCCCGATACGGAGTTCATGCTGACCTATGAATTCCTGCGCGACCGCGGGGATTCGCCGCCGTCGGTCAACGAATCGCCGCCGGGCTTCCTGTTCGACGCGGCCGGCTTTCCCGGCATCCAGACCACCGGCGGCAGCCCGTTCGATACCGGCACCACGCTGTGCGAGGGCGATATCGACGACCCGACCTGTCCGGGCACGCTGCTGGGCCACCGCATCGACATCGACGGCGCGTACCTGCGCGGCGAACACAGCATGCTGGGGCTGGGCACGATCACCGCGGTGGGCGGCTTTCGCCGGGTGAAGTCGATCCTGCCGTCCGACTATACCGGCGAGAACGCCTATCTGTTCGTGTCAACCCGCAACGACGTGCGCGAGCAGTACAGTTTCGAGACGCGCTTCACCTCGAACTTTTCGGACAATTTCGGCTTTACCGTGGGCGGCATGTACTGGGGCCAGACGCTGGACGCGCGGGCGACCAGCTTCCTGGGCTTCCTGCGCTTCCTGGGCGATCCCACGGCGCTGACCGATCCGAACCAGTCCACCGCCAATTACAAGGTCGACAGCTATGCCGTGTTCGGCGAGGCGGAATACAACATCAGCGATCCGCTCGCCGTGTTCTTCGGCGCGCGCTATACGATGGAGGACAAGAGCTTCTCCGTCCGGCCGCAGGTGCGCCGGTCGACCATCGCGACGGGGTTCTGGCCCGAATATTCCGATTCCGCCAGTTTCGAGAAGCCCACGATCCGTGCCGGTTACCGGTGGGAAATCTCGCCCGGGATCAACAACTACTTCACCTACAGCCAGGGCTATAAGTCCGGCGGCTATAACGAGCAGGCCATGTCGGCCACGTCCGCCCTGCCGTTCGACGAGGAAACCGCCGACAGCTTCGAGCTGGGCTTCAAGACCGAGACGGCGGACCGCCGCGCAAGGCTGAACGTCGCGGGCTTCTACGTGAAGTACAACGACTTGCAGCGCGACGCGGTGGTGCCCTTCGTCGATCCGATCACCGGCCTGCCGGGGCAGGAGACGCGCACCACCAACGCCGGCAAGGCCGAGGTGTACGGCATCGAGGTCGAGGGCAGCGCCGTCCCGGTCGAGGGGCTGACCCTGGGCGCCTCGCTCGGCTGGCAGAAGGCGAAGTACCTGGAGTTCTTCACCGACATCGACGGCGACGGCACGAACGAGGACGCGTCGTTCCTGGGCCTGCGCAACGTGCCCGAATGGACCGTGGGCGGCACCGCGCGTTATCAGCTGCCGCCGTTCGATTTCGGCGACATCGATATCGCCGCCGACATCAACTACCAGTCGGAATTCGAATCCGTCACATTGAACGCGCCGTTCACGCAGGGGCAGGCGCGTACCCTGGTGGGGGCGTCGATCAACTGGACCGATCCGTCGGGCCTGCGGGTATCGGTCTATGGCCGGAATCTGCTGGACGAGACCTACCGCGTCGCGGCCAATTCGGTCGCGGGGCTGTTCAACTTCACCAATTACGCTCCTCCGCGCTCGTACGGCGTGGAGCTGTGGATCAACTACTGAGCCATGGGCGGATCGCGTTCCCCGTTGATCTTCGGCGTGCTCTCCCCGGGTACGTCCGCAGCGCCTGTCCGCCTAACGCGGCAGGCGGTGCGGGCGGCCCACCCCGGCGGGCACCATGTCGAAGGCAAGGCTGACGCGGTCCTGCGTGCCGGTGAACGGCAGCGTTCCGTGCCACAGGAACGAGGGGAACAGGATCATCCGGCCCGCCCGGGGCCGGACGGTGCGCGCGGTGCCGCCGCCGCCCAGTTCCTCGGGCAGCAGGCCGATGGCGAAGGCGCCTTCGTCCCCGCTGCCGGGCATGTCCGACGGGTAATAGACGCCCGACAGCCAGTTGGGCGCATGGATATGCGGCTGGACCGCGCCGCCGGGGCCGAGCAGCGTGCCCCACAGGGTCAGCGACCAGTCGGCGGGCCGCGCGGCCAGGAAATCGCGGGCGTCATCGCCTGCAAGGCTGGCGCCATGCTGCGCCAGCGCGCCGCGCGCAGCCTGTGCCAGCGCGGACAGGGCAGGGGTGGCCGCATCGGCGAGATCGCCGCTTTGCCTGCCGCCCCGCGTTACCAGCCCTTCCGGTTCGAACATCAGCGAGGGATGGGCGCGCAATTCCTCTTCCAGCGCGGCGTCGAAGGCGGCAATGCTGCCGAAACCCGCGGGCGGGGCAAGGTCGATCACTTTCACGAAGCGGTCGTCCGCGCCCAGCCGGGCCAGCGCATCGGCATCGCCCATGCGGTCCAGCGCGGCGGCGAGATAGGCCAGCGGCGTGGTGCTGCCCGGCTGCGCGTCCAGCAGGCGGCGCGCGACGGGCGGGACCTCTTCCGCCCTGCCGCGTTTCAGCAGCAGGCGCATCAGGTTGACGCCGACCGGATGGCTGGTGCCGCGTTCCAGCGCGGCGCGCCAGGTGGCGATGGCGGCATCCTCGTCGCCCAGCCCCTCGCAAACCATGCCCGCGATATTGGCGGCGCGCTGGTGCGCGGGATCGGCGGCCAGTACGGCGCTTGCATCGGCCAGCGCGTCCTTGCCCCGGTCCAGCCGGCGCAGCGCATCGGCGCGGTTCAGCCGTGCCTCGTGAAAGGCGGGGCGCAGCGCCAGCGCAGCGGCGTAATGCTGCAGCGCGGCCCCGTCCTCTTTCGCCCGCGCAAGGGCGACACCCAAGTTGTTCTGCGCCCCCGCGTCCTGCGGGGCGAGGGCGACCGCTTGTTCCAGCACGCCGCGCGCTTCACCAGCGCGGTCGGCGGCGATCAGGCAGGACCCCAGATTGGCAAGGCTGGGCGCATGCTGCGGCCGGGCGGCCACGGCCTGCCGCAGCATCGCGACCGCCTGCTCGTGCTGGCCGCCTGCCTTGAGCATCAGCCCCAGGTTGACTGCGCGCGCCGGATTACCGGGATCGGCATCGTGGGCGGCGCGCATCGCGGCGACCGCGCCGGGCAGCTTGCCCGCGGCCTGCAGCGCCATGCCGCGCACCGTCAGCGCATCGGCATCGCCGCCGTCCCGCTCCAGCAGCGGGGCGAGCAGCGCCAGCGCGCGATCCGGCTCTCCGCCGCGCAGCGCCGCGACCGCGCCTGCAAGGACCTCGCCTCTCATCGCACCTCAGCCATCATCGAAGGGACAGTATCTGCATGATTGCCATACTCATGACCGTAGACATCAAGCCGGGCAAGGCCGAACGCTTTGCCGGGCTGATCACCCAGCTGCGCAAGGACGTGCAC
>JAPYSD010000445.1 GCA_029936705.1 Croceicoccus sp.
TGCTCCAGCGCATGCAGCCAAGCCTGCCGTGCGGGACCGTCGCGGGCATGGACGATCACGCCCCCTGCCCCGCCATCGACCAGCGCAAGGGCTGCGAGCGCGTCGCGCCACCTTGCGCCGGGAGAGTTCACTCCAGGATCTCTTCGATGGCGCGTTCCACGCGGGCCGAGCCATCGTCGCCGTCCAGCGGATCGCGCCGCAGCCGGTGGCGCAGCGCCATGCGCGCTGCCTCGCGCAGATGCACGATCTCTATTTCCGCCGCATCGTCCAGCGCCGCCAAGGCACGCGCCGTGCGGATCAGCACGAGTTCGGCCCGCAGGCCGTCGGTACCCAGCGCCATGCACAGGCGCGCGGCCAGTTCGACCGTCTGCGGCGTCACGGCGATGGAGGCGGTGCGCGACCGGGCAGCCACGATCTTCTGCCGGATGGCGGCATTGTCCGCCTGCCAGTCCGCGACGAAAGCCGCCGCGTCCCGCTCGTACGCATCGCGCCGCATTACGATCTCTACCCGCTGGTCCAGTTCGCGCGGCGTACGGACATCGACGGCAAGTCCGAACCGGTCGAGGAACTGCGGGCGCAGCTCCCCTTCTTCGGGGTTGCCGCTGCCGACCAGCAGGACGCGCGCAGGATGACGGATCGAAAGCCCGTCGCGTTCCACCAGGTTCTCGCCCGAGGCCGCGACGTCGAGCAGCAGATCCACCAGGTGATCCTCCAGCAGGTTCACCTCGTCTATATAGAGAAAGCCGCGATTGGCCTTCGCCAGAAGACCCGGCTCGAACGCCTTCTCGCCCGAACGCAGAGCCCGCTCGAGGTTGAGCGAGCCGACCACGCGGTCCTCGCCTACGCCCAGCGGCATGTCGACCATGGGGACGGTTCGCTCGGTGCTGAGCAGGTCGCCGCGCTCCCGGCATTCCTGGCACAGCCTGTCATGCGGAAGCGGCGCGCAGCCATAGCGGCAATCGGCGACCACCTCGATCGGCGGCAGCACTTCGGTCAGCGCGCGAATGGCCGTGGACTTGCCCGTGCCACGGTCGCCCATGATCAGCACGCCGCCGATGGTGGGATCGACAGTAACGGCCAACAGGGCGCGCTTCATCGCGTCCTGACCGACGATGGCGGCGAAGGGATAGGTCAGCGGGGTGCTTTCCAGCGAGTGTCGCGATGCGGCAAGGCGCAGGCCTTCGGAAACAGGGGCGTTCATCGGTGCTCTCCCTCGCCTGCAGGTTTCGCCATCATTGCGGGACGCCGCAACGCCCCGCCGCCAAGCCATCCGGCCACCACGTTGGCGGCGTTCTTGACCAGCAGGCGGGCGTGCGCCGTGTGCTGCGCGCGGACCAGCTGCTTCTCGCAATAGGCGATCCAGGTCAGGCGCTGCACGTCACGGTCGCGGCACAGGCTGACAAAGCGTTCGCGCAGCCAGTCGTTGCGGTACCAGACCGCCTGCATGATGCCCAGGATGCGGAAGACCTTGCCATGCTCGGCCATGAAGGCGCGGCGCGCACCGGCCAGTTCGCGCATGTCACCGGTTGCGAGAGCCGTAGCAGCGGCATGCGCCCCCATCCGCCTGCACAGCATGGCGTAATAGATACCCTCGCCCGATGCCGGGGCGACCACGCCCGCGGCATCGCCGACCAGCAGCACGTTGCGTCCATCGTCCCAGCGGCGAAGGGGGCGGAGCGGAATAGGCGCACCTTCGCGCCGTACCGTCTCGCAGCAATCCAGCCCGCTTTCGGCACGCAGGCGAGCGACCGAGCTTCTCAGCCC
The DNA here is from genome assembly GCA_029936705.1 of Croceicoccus sp. Lineage (GTDB taxonomy): Bacteria > Pseudomonadota > Alphaproteobacteria > Sphingomonadales > Sphingomonadaceae > Croceicoccus. Next base: position 1,765 of record JAPYSD010000445.1, read on the forward strand.
GAACCCCTTGTGCGCGCTGCCCGCGCCGATGCTGGTGGTATCGCCATGCGGAAAGACCCAGCCATAGAAATCGGGCGATACGTCGCCGCGATAGACGACGTCGCAGCAATCGGGGGCGAAATCGCCCCGCCCGGCCTGAGGCGAGCGAACAATCTCGTGATAGGCGAAGACATAGCGGCTCTTCTCGCGCGGCAAGGTCTGCCGTGCCACTTCGGAGCGGGCACCATCAGCACCGATCAGCAAGGCGGTGTCCACCTGCCGTTCCGGCCCGCTGCGACCGTCGCGATAGGTGACGCGCAGGCGGCCGTCCTCAATCCGTTCGAAGCCGGTGAAGCGCCCGGTCCGCACCAGCGCGCCCGCCCGCCGGGCGCGGTCGCGCAGCCACGGATCGAAGAAGGCCCGGTCCACCATCCCAACATAGGCGCCCGGCGCGGAATCCTGCACGGCCATGACCACGCTGCGGCCCGACGGGGCCACGGCGCGGGCCGCGCCTATACGGGTGCAGAGCACCTCCTCAGGGATGGCGAAATCGCGGATCAGGCGCGGCGGAATTGCGCCTCCGCATGGCTTGATCCGGTCGCCGCGATCGATAAGCAGGACGCGGCGTCCTTCCATGGCAAGATCGGCGGCGGCGGTCGCACCCGCGGGTCCGCCGCCTATGACGACCACGTCGAAGCTCTCGGCTGTCATATCGGTCATGCTGTCACCATCGCGGGTTGGGCATCGCGGCGGATGCCGGTGGAAAGGCGCGGAAGTACGCGCGGAGCAAGCAGGAAAAGGACTGCTTCCAGGCAGAAGACGAGTACATAGGCGATGATCGGCTCGCCCAGCGCGATCCGCATTGCATCGGCGGCCAGTGCGCCGGCAAGGCCACCGCCACCCATCGCCACCGCCTGCGCCGCGCCCCACACGCCCATGCGCACCCCGGCGCCGGGCCCGCTGTGCGCCAGTCCCATCATCAGGCCGATCGCGGCGGCTGCGTAGATGCCATTGGCAAGTCCCATCAGCGCCAGCGCCGCACGCAGCACGAACAATTCACCGGACATGCCCGCAGTCGCCACCAAGGCCAGCCCGACAGCCGAACCAATGCAGCCCGCTATGGTCAGCGAGCGCAACCGGTCGCGTCCGGCACCGCGCGTCAGCAAGGCAACCGCCACCATCCCGGCCAGCACTCCTCCATTGTGAAGCGAGGACAGCGCGGTCGTCGCCGCCGGCGAAAGGCCGAATGCCAGTCCCGCGAACGGTTCGAGGATCAGGTCCTGCGCGCTGAAGGCTAGCATCGAGACAAAGATGAAGACCGCGAAAGCGCAGGCCTGCCTGTCGGCGCGCACCAGCGCGACGGCCTGCTTCCAGTCGAGCGTGTCGTCGCTGCGGCTGGCCTCTGCATCCTGCGGTACCGGCCCCCGCTCCAGCCCGGCCAGGGCGATCAGCGCCAACCCGACCGAGCTGGCGGAAACCCAGCAAGCAGCCTGAATCAAACGGTCCATCGAGAACGGCGAAATGGCCAGGCTGACAAGAGCCGTGGTGACGACGAAGCCCGCGATCATGGTGATCCACACGATAGCTGCTGCCGGACCGCGGCGGTCGGGATGCACCCGCTCTGCCAGCAACGTCAGCAGCGCCGTGCCCGCGGCGCCCACGCCGATACCGATCAGCAGAAA